>NZ_JAWQRR010000001.1:0-5424 GCF_033446045.1 Plantactinospora sp. KLBMP9567
CGTTGTGGACGTCCGGCCACCCGCCCGTGTCATCGACAAGGAAGGAACGCTGTGAAGACGCCAATCCGCCGGCTCGGCCGAGCCGGCTCGACGGTCGTCGCGGTCGCGCTGCTCTCCTGCGCCGGCACGATCGCCGCGGCACTGGTCGGGCTCACCTCACCCGTCCAGGCGGCACCCTCGCTCGGCACCCTCGCCATCGACCCGACCAGCGGCAACGTGACCGACGGCTCGGCCCAGGCACCCGCGTTCACCGCGCGTACCTCGGCGGGCTGCCCGGCCGGCTGGGGGGCCCAGGCGCAGATAAGGATCGGCCCGGCCGGTCAGCCGGGACGACCGGTGGGCGGCACCCTCGACCGGATCGCCAGCGCCACCGGCTACGACGCCGGCCCCTTCACCCTCGGCACCAACCGGTCGATCAGCAGAGCGCTGGACCCGACTCCCGATGACGGAGTCCACCCGGCGCCGGCGGACGGCGACTACCGGATCACCATCGAGTGCCTGACCGATCTGGCCGAAGCGCACGAACACTGGTTCCAGACCGTGGTCACGATCAGCGGCTCGACCTGGCAGGTCAAACAGACGCCGAGCGGTTCAGCTACCCCGACCGGTTCCGCCACACCGACCCCGACGGTGACCCCGACGGCGAGCCAGAGCCCGACCGGCAGCCCCACGCCCACCTCGACCGAGACGGCAAGCCCGACGCCGACCGAGACGGGCAGCCCGAGCCCCACCCCGACCGAGACGGGCAGCCCGAGCCCGGCTCCGACCCAGGGAGGGGGCGGCGGCAACCTGGCGCTGACCGGCGCTTCGCTGCCGACCCTGCTCACCGGTGGATTCGTCCTCGTCCTCACCGGCGTGGCCGCGATGCTGCTCGGCCGACGCCGCGACACCCAGGCATAGCCGGATCCTCCGGGCGGGCCGCCGGACCGACCCGCGCCGGTGCGGGAAACCCGGCCCGATCCCGGACAGGCGGACGTGACAACACCGGTCGCCCGCCGCCGCAAGGGCGGCCGGCCCGTCCGCCCAGGGCAGGAGAGAGGAAGACATGCCCGTACTCGGATCACCGAACCCCTTGCAACCCCCGCCGCGCGGCGGGTACGCCTCCACTCCCGCCAGCGGCCAGGACGGACCGCACGGGGAGGTCGACAAGGATTCACTGAGGTGGCGAGGAGCGGCGCTGCTGCTCCCGGCAGTTATGGCGGCCGCGGCCGGGTTGTCGGCACAGTCGCCGGGCGCGGCGGCCGTGCCGGCCCGGCGCGCGGCTCTCGGCACGCTCACCATCACGCCCACCAGTGGAACCGTCGGCGGCAACCCGATGCTCGTCTCGGCGATCACCTCGGCACCCTGCCCGGCCCGGTACGGCTCCGCGGCGCTGCTGCGGGTCGGCCCGGTCGGCGGCCCGTACAGCAACATCGCCCGGCCGGGCGGGGCGGGCAGCTACGACACGGCACCGGTCAGCATGCACCCGAACCGGTCCATGGCCACGTCACAGGGGAGACCACCCGGCGACGGCGAGTACGTGATCGTCGTCGAGTGCGTCAGCGACACCCTGGGTACCCACCCCGACCGGTTCGAGGCGCGGATCGTGGTCAGCGGCGATACCTGGCGGGTCAGGAGCGGCACCGGCGGCCGGGCCACACCGACGGCCAGCGCGGCACCGGAGACCACCACCGGTCCGCCGTCCGGCCCCAGCCCTGGCGCGACCCCGACGGCCCCCTCCGCGCCGACCGGTGCCGCCGGGAAACCGACCATCACGGCCACCCCGGACGGCACCTCAGCCGACCTGGCCTCCCGGCCGGACGAGGGCGGCTCACCACTGCCCTGGGCTCTCGGTGGGGTCGCCCTGCTGGCCTGTGCGGCCGCGGTACCGCTGATCCGCCGGCGAGGGAGCAGGCAGCCGTGACCGCGACCGTCGACCCGCCGACCGTGCCACCGGTCGGCCGCCATCAGGGACCACCGGCCGCGCCACCCCGGCCGGCACCCGCCCCCGCTGCCGGCGGCGCACCGGCCAGCCCCGTGGGTCCACCGACCCGGGCCACCCCGACCCGGGCGTCCCGGTCCGTCGAGATCCCGGCGGTACGCGTCACCGGCACCGTACTGACGCTGCTCGGCGTGCTGCTGCTGGCCTTCGTCGTACACCTGACGCTGATCTCCCAGCTCCGGTACGAGCGGGCCCAGCAGACGGCGTACGCCGACTTCCGCAAGGATCTGGCCGAGGGAGTCGCGCCGGTCGGCCAGACCGATCTCGACGGCGAACTGCTCCGCCCCGGTACGTCGGTCGCGGTGCTCCGGATTCCCGTGCTCGGCACCCGGCAGGTGGTCTTCGAGGGAACCACCGGAGCCGTGCTGCAGAACGGTCCCGGGCACCGCCGCGACACGGTGCTGCCCGGCCAGCCCGGGACCAGCGTCGTGCTGGGCCGGCACGCCGGGTACGGCGGCCCGTTCGCCGGGCTGTCGCTGCTGACCCCCGGCGACGAGATCGTCGTGGTGACCGGGCAGGGCGAGCACCGGTACCAGGTCACCGGTCTGCGCCGGCCGGGCGACCCGCTGCCGCCCCGGCTGGCCGACGGGGCGGGCCGGCTCACCCTGGCCACCGCGGACGGCCGGCCGTACCTGCCGGACAACGTCCTGTACGCCGACGCCGACCTGGTCTCGCCGGCCCAACCGTCCCCACAGCGGCGCTTCGGAGCGCAGTCCCTGACGGCGGCCGAGCAGGCGATGGCCGGGGATCCCGCCGCCTGGGTGCCGCTGGTGTTGTGGGGCCAGGCACTGCTGATCGCCGCCTACGCGGTGAGCTGGGCCTGGGCCCGCTGGGGCGGCTGGCAGGCGTGGGTGTCGGGGATGCCGCCGCTCGCCGTCCTGGGCCTCACCGTGGCGGATCAGGCCGTCCGACTCCTGCCCAACCTCTACTGACGACGGAGCCGAGATGAGCCTCGACAGTACGTCCCTGATGCCCCCCGCGCCGGCCGGACCGCACAACGGTCTGGCGGCCCTGGAAGCCCGGTCGATTTCCGCGTGGTTCGGCCAGCACAAGGTGCTCGACCGGGTGTCGCTCCGCATGGCCGCCGGTGAGGTGACCGCCCTGATCGGTCCGTCGGGCTGTGGCAAGTCCACGTTCCTGCGGATCCTCAACCGGATGCACGAGCTGATCCCCGGTGCCTCGCTGGCCGGCGAGGTGTTGCTCGACGGCCAGGACCTGTACGCACCGGTCCGCCGGATCACCGACGCCCGCCGGCAGGTCGGAATGGTCTTCCAGAAGCCCAACCCGTTCCCGACGATGTCGATCTACGACAACGTCGTCGCGGGCCTGAAGCTCACCGGTACCCGGATGGGCCACAACGACCGGGACGTCCTGGTCGAGGAGTGCCTGGCCAAGGCCGGGCTCTGGAAGGAGGTACGGGACCGGCTCCGCTCCCCGGGCGGCGCTCTCTCCGGCGGGCAGCAGCAACGGCTCTGCATCGCGCGCTCGCTGGCGGTCCGGCCGCGGGTGCTGCTGATGGACGAACCCTGCTCGGCGCTCGACCCGACCTCGACCCGGCGCATCGAGGAGACCATCGCCGAACTGGTGGCCGAGGTGACGATCGTCATCGTCACACACAACATGCAGCAGGCGGCACGGGTCTCCAACCAGTGCGCGTTCTTCCTCGCCGAGCACGGTACGCCCGGCGCCATCGTCGAACACGGTCCGACCGAGGTGATGTTCGACAGTCCACAGGACTCTCGTACCTACGACTACGTGCACGGACGGTTCGGATAGGCCGTCGCGCCGACCGGTCGGTCGCGTCCACCGGGTCGGCGATGGCTACGAAAAGGTGAACCCCCTGCTGGTGCCGCCTTTGACATCTGCCATTCACGCGGTGGATCAACCCGATTCCTCGCGCTGTCGGTCCCGCGTCAGTTCGGCCGTAACCCGCAATTCGCCTGCTCCATGTCCGGCCTTGGCGTTGGCCTGCACGACGGGTCACGGCCCGTGTGCAGCCTGATCGAGGTCGCGGCAGGTGACCGCTCCCGACGTGGGAGAGCCGCCGTACCGCACTCCTGGCAAAAGGACGTGATTCATGAAGGCAACAAAGGCCCTGCTCGGCCGGGCGGCCGCCCTGGCCGGCGCGGTCGCGCTGACCGCGGTCGGCCTGGTCGGCGTCGCGGCGCCGGCCCAGGCCGCCGCGGCGGGCACCCTCACCCTCAACCCGACCAGTGGCACCGTCACTGACAACCCGATGTTGACCCAGGCCACCACCTCGGCGGCCTGCCCCACCGGATTCGGCGACCAGGCCGCGCTACGGGTCGGCCCCGTCGGCGGTCAGGTGGCCAACCTCAACCGGATCGCCAGCGACACCGGCTACGACACGGCTCCGTTCACCCTCGGCGCGAACCGGTCGATGGCCACCGCGTTGGCCGGCACGCCGACGAACGGCGACTACGTCGTCGTCGTCGAGTGCCTCAGCGAACTCAACGGTGTACACCCGGACCGATTCGAGACCGTCATCACGGTCAACGGCGGCAACTGGCGGGTCAAGGGCGCCGTCGACCCGGCCGTGCCGACCACCACCGCGCTGGGCGCCAGCCCGGCCGGCCCGGTCGAGGCCGGCACCGCCGTGACCCTCACCGCCACCGTGGACCCGGCCGCCGCGGCCGGTACGGTCGCCTTCCGCAACGGCAGCACCTCGCTGGGCACCGCGCCGGTGTCGGGGGGTACCGCCCGGATCACCACCTCCGCCCTGCCGGTGGGGAACAACGCGTTGACCGCCCAGTTCACCCCGGCGGACCCGGCGGCGTACCAGCCGTCGACCTCCGGCGAGCTGAAGGTCCAGGTGACCGCCCCGGGCGCGGTCGACAAGGAGCAGCGGATCACGGCCGAGATCGTCGGCGGTGGGCTCTCGCTGGAGGTGGCGGGCAGCGACGTCGCCCTCTCCGGTGGCGTCGTGGGCGGTACGGCCAGCGGCACGCTGAACACGGCGACGGTGTCCGACCTGCGTGGCACCGGCGCCGGCTGGAACCTGACCGGCCAGGTGGACGACTTCGTCGGCCCGGCCGCCGCCACGATCGACGGCAACCAGCTCGGCTGGACGCCGGAGGCCAGCAAGCTCAGCGGTAGCGGCACCGCGACCGCAGGCGCCGCCGCGACGCCGGGCTCCGGCCTCGGGGAGGCCAAGACGCTGTGCCGGGCCAACGAGGGCAGCAGCGCCGGCACCTTCGAGTGCGGCGCCGGTCTGAGCCTCGGCATCCCGGACACCACCACGCCGGGCAGCTACGCCGGCACCCTCACCCTGACGCTGGTCTGACCCGCCGGAGTCCGACCGGCCAGACGCCCCACGCGGCGGGGGGGGGGGCGGGGCGGCCGCCCCGGGGGGCCCCCCCCCCCCCCCCCCCCCCCCCCCCCCCCCCCCCCCCGCCCCGCGCCCCCCCCCCCCCCCCCCCCCCCCC
>NZ_JAWQRR010000002.1:0-170853 GCF_033446045.1 Plantactinospora sp. KLBMP9567
GGCCCCCCCCCCCCGGGGGGGGGGGGACCCCGGGGCCCCCCGCCGTGGCACCCCCCGCCGCCCATCCGTCGCCACACCGTCCCGGAGCAGTGCCCGGGAGACCGAACGCCACGAGGACGTCGGCCGTCCGGTCGACCAGGTCGTCGCAAGGACGAGCGAGGAGCCACCATGACCGCATCCCGACCCCGCCGCGTCGTCGCCGCGCTGACCGTCGCCATCACCCTGTCGACGGCGGTCTCCGGTCCGGCCGGTGCCGCCCCCGGCGACGAGTTCCGCTGGACCGTGGAGCCCGCCGCCGTGGCCGGGACCAGCCCACGCGGCCAGTTCCGCTACGACCTCGGCCCTGGCCAGCAGCACGACGACCGGGTGGTGGTGACCAACCGGTCGGCCCGGGCGCTCACCTTCACCGTGTACGCCACGGACGCCTCCACCTCGACGGACGGGGCGTTCGCCCTCCCGCCGGCCAGCCAGCCGGCCCACGACGTCGGCGCCTGGGTCGACCTCGGCCGCCAGACCCGGACCCTGCGCCCCGGTGAGCGGATCGTCCTGCCGTTCCGGGTGACCGTGCCACGGAATGCGACCCCTGGCGACCACGCTGCCGGGATCGTCGCCTCGGTCGCCGAACAGCGCACCGATGCCGAGGGGCAGCGGGTCAGCGTGGAGCGAAGGGTCGGCGCACGGATCTACCTGCGGGTCAACGGGCCGCTGGCGCCGATGGTCGACGTCGAGTCGGTACAGGTCTCGTACGCCAATCCCGCTGTGCCGTTCGCCCGCGGCCCGGCGACGATCACCTACCGGCTTCGCAACCCCGGCAACGTCCGGGTCGGCGGCGCCGCCCGGCTGCGGACCACCGGCCTGTTCGGCGTACCGCTCTCCGGTGGCCAGGACGTCACCCTGCCGGAGCTGCTGCCGGGCGCGCGGGTGACCCTGGTCCACCGGGTCGACGGCGTGCTACCGGCCGGCATGGTCACCGCCACGGTCCGCATCGACGCCACGAGCAGCGAGGGAGCACTGCCCACCGTGACCCGCAGCGGGACGGCCTGGACGGTTCCGTGGACGTTGCTCTACCTGCTCGTGGTGGTCGGCGCGGTGCTGGCCCTGCTCTGGTGGCGTCGCCGTCGGCGGGGCGCGGCCGGTACCGGATTCGAGCCGGCGGGTGAGCCCGTCGAGCCTGCCGGGGTCGGCGGACCGGACACCGATCCGGCGTACGAGGCTGTCGGCACGCCGCTCGGTACCCGATGCTGACGGGGTATGGCCCACCGGAGGACCTGCTTGCCCGTGCGGGATAGCGTGTCCGTCGTCGTGCCAAGGATCGGAGGCGATGTGTCCGGGGACCAGGTCCAGGTCGTGCTCGTGCAGGGTGTCGTACAGGTACCCGTCCTGCTGGTGCTGGTGGCGGGTCTCATCCTGGTGGCAGCCCGTCGCGACCGGCTTTCCCGGCTGGCCAGGGGCCTCGCCGTCGCGGGCTGCGGCGTGCTGCTGATCGGAGTCCTGGCAAACGTGGCGTGGCTGGCATCGATCCCCACGTTGCTGCGCGCCGGCCAGTCCGCGGCGGAGTTCGGCGTCATCAGTGCGGCTGTAGCCCTGGTGCTGAACCTCTGCCAGGCCGTCGGGCTCGGACTACTGATCGGCGGCGTGCTGACCGGCGGCATCCGGCCACCGGTCGCGGCCGGTCAACCTGTCGCGATGCGGTAGGCAACCTGGCGACCGCAATCACGACGATCTCCAGATCGGGGCTGACCGGGCGGGAACGGTGGTTCCGGCGGATCACCGGCCCGAGGGTCATCCCACCGGAAGCGTCGCGTCGGGTTCCGGAACGGGTTGGGCCGGGGGAGTCGAACCGTGCGGGTCGATCCGGCGATGGAGCCGGCGGAGCGGTGCCGGTGCCCACCAGTTGGCCCGACCGGCCAGGCGCATGAACGCGGGCACGAGCACCGCGCGGATGACGGTGGCGTCGACCAGGATCGCGACCGCGACACCGACGCCGATCATCTGGAGGTACATGACCCGGCCGGTGGCGTAGAGGGAGAACGACGCCGCCAGGATGACGGCGGCGGCCGTGATCAGTGGTCCGCTGCGCTGGAGTCCTTCGAGGACCGCACGGGTGTTGTCGCCGGTGACCTCGTACCGCTCCTTGATCCGGGACAGCATGAACACCTCGTAGTCCATCGACAGCCCGTACGCGACGCAGAACATCAGGATCGGGAACGCGGGATCGAGGGTGCCGATCGGAGTGAAGCCCAGCAGCGAGGAGAAGGCTCCCTCCTGGAAGACGAACACCAGCGCACCGAACATCACCGACAGACTGAGCAGGTTCAGCACGGTCGCCTTGACCGGGATGAGCAGGCTGCCGGACATCAGGAACAGCAGCACGAACGTGATCGTCAGGATCAGCACGACTACCAGCGGGACCCGTTGCATCAGGGTGGATCGGAAGTCGGTCAGCTCGGCGGGGTATCCACCGACCACCACCCGGTCGTACGGCGTCGGGATGGCGCGGATCCGCTCGACCAGGGCGGGGACCTCGGTGCCGGCGAGGACGTCACGGGTCGGGATGGCCTCCAGCCGGGTGCCGTCCGGGCTGGTCAGCCGCTCCGGGCGCGGTGCGGCGCGCACCAGTGCTCCGTCGGCGAAGATGCCGACGGCCGAGTTGACCTGGACGACGCCGTCGATCCGCGACAGTTCGGCGGCGTACCCCGCGGCGGCGTCGGGGCGTCCGTCGGGGGCGATGACGTGGATGGCGTCGTTCGGCTCCTGGGCGAAGTTGGCGCGCAGTTGGTCGTACGCCTGCCGGGTGGACGCCGACGGTGGCAGCACCCGGTCGTCGGGCAGTCCGATCCGCAGCCCCAACGCCGGTGCGCCGAGCGCGCCGACCAGGAGCAAACCGGCGACGGCGAACGGCAGCGGCCGGCGCATGACGCGCGCCCCGAAGCGGTGCCAGCGCCGTCCGGGTGCACCGGGCGCCGATCCGCGCCGGACCGCGCGGGGGCCGAGCGCCGCCAACGCCGCGGGCAGCAGGGTCAGTGAGCCGACTACCGCCATGGCGACGACCAGAACGCCGGCGTAGGCGAACGAGCGCAGGAACGAGTACGGGAACACCAGCAGCACCGACAGGGAGGCGGCCACGGTCAGCCCGCTGAAGATGACGGTGCGACCGGCGGTACGCACCGTCGTGGCGACCGCATGGGGCACCGGTGTACCGGCGGCGAGTTCCTCGCGGAAGCGTGCGATGACGAAGAGGCAGTAGTCGACGCCGAGACCGATTCCCATCACCAGCGTGATGTTGGCCGCGAACGACGACACCTCGGTCAGGTTCGCCAGCAGGCGTAGCCCGGCGAGCGTGCCGAGCACGGAGAACAGCCCGACGCCGAGGGTGAGCAGCGCCAGCCGGGCCCGACGGTACAGGGCGTACAGCAGCAGGAACATCAGCGGCACGACGAGCAGTTCGGCCCGGACGAAGTCCGCCGCCGCCTCTTCGCTGATCTGCGCGGACACCGCCTCCGCGCCGGCTACCCGCACCTCGATCGCCTGGTCGACGAGGGTGAACGCGGGCAGCAGGCGTTCCCTGATCTCCTGCCGTGCGGTGGTGGCGTCACCCTCCACGTGGGCCAGGATCAGCGCCTGACGGCCGTCCGTGCCACGCAGCGTCGGGTCGTTCCCCTCCGACCAGTACGACCACACGTCCCGGACCAGCGGCCGGCCGGTAAGGTCCGCGGCGATGCGCTGCCCGGCCTCGCGGACCGGCGCACTGTCCACGGTGTCGGTGCGGGCGGTGACCAGCAGGATCAGGTTGGCGTTGCCGGTGTGGAACTGCTGCCGCAGCATTCGCTGGGCGTGCACCGACTCGGTGCCCGGAGCTTCCCACCGGCTGAGCACCATGGCGCCCATCGCGCCCGTCCCGACGGCGGCGAAGACCAGGGTCGTGATCAGGCCCACGACCAGCGTGAGGCGGTGGCGCCGAGCGACGAGCGTGCCGAGGCGGTGCAGCACAGGCATGACGGTCCCCTGCTAGGCTCAAATACGAGCGGTCGCCCGTGTTCGCCACCATACGAGCGGCCACTCGTATTCGTCAAGGTGGCTTCGTGGTCGGAAGGGGACGCCGGTGACCCAGCCGCGAGCGGTCAAACGGCAGGCGCGGGGTCGGCAGCGGATCGCCGACATCCTCGACGCCGCGCTGGCCCTGTTCGCCGAGAACGGCTACGAGCGGACCAGCACCAACGCGATCGCCGCCCGCGCCGGCATGTCGCCCGGCTCGCTGTACCAGTTCTTTCCCAACAAGGAGGCCATCGCCGCGGCGCTCTCCACCCACCTGGTGGAGCAGATGCGGGCCGCCCACTCCTCGGCGTTCGACCTCTCCCGGGTCACCGACCTCACCCTGCACGAGCTGATCGACCGGATGGTCGACCCGCTGGTCACGTTCAACGCGAGCCATCCGGGGGCCAAGGCGCTGCTGGCGAACACCGACATGCCGGCCGGCACGCACGGGGCCACCCGCCCGCTGCACGAGGCGGTGGTCGACCGGGTCGCCGCCGTCATCCAGGCCCGGATCCCCACTCTGCCGGCCGCCGAACGCGACCTCGCCGCCATGGTCTCGGTCCGCATCGTCGCGGCCATGATGCCGCCTATCGTCGCCGTCGAAGGCGCCGAGCGCCGCGCGCTGACCGCCGAACTGAAGAAGGCACTGTACGGCTACATCGCCCCGCTGGATTCGGCCGGTAGCTGACGCCCGGCCCGCCCGCCCCGGTCGCCCGCAGTGAGGCACCGGCCCGCGCCCCAGCCGGTACGGGGCGCCGACGCTGGCCTGCCTGGCACGCCGGAAGGTGCGGCTGCCTTCCGTCCTATCGCGGTCGTCGCGGCCGCGTCGGTCGGTGCTGAGGCAGGCCGTAGCTCTGCGACTCCTGGTCATCTGCGTTGTGGAGCCGTGCGTAGTGAGGGGTGAACGTGGTGCCCCCGGGCGTTACGACGACGTGTACGGCGAGGTGGTGACCATTGATCCGCCAGCACCATGGCTCGGCGCCGTCCGGGTCGCCGAGCACCCGTAGCCAGTAGCGGTCACCCCCGGGGCGCCTCGGGTCGATCAGACTACCGTCGCAGGTCCGCCCGGAGGAGTGGCGGCAGGTCTGATGCTATGGGAGTGGTTGAAGAGGCCACCCTGGCCCTTGACAACCCGTGCATCTACATCCTTCGATGTCATTTTGAGTGTGGGAGGCTCCGTGCGACATGCGGCAGTGGTGACTGCGGCGCTCCTGGCCTTCGGCAGCGCGGCCGCCACGGCGGTTCCCGCTGGCGGCACGCCCGCCACGAAGGCGGCCGGCCGGCTGGCGGCACCGATCGACCTGGCGGTCAGCGGGGGCGGTGAGTCGGGGATGCTCTCGTGGCGGCAGCCGCCGGCCGGGCGGGCCCGCGCCTTCCGCGTCTACGAAGGCGGAGTCGAGATCGCCCGCAACACGACGACCCGCGCGCCGCTCACCAACCTCGGCTTCGCGCGCACCCGCACCTACACCGTCACCGCCGTTGACGACCAGGGTCGCGAGTCGGCGCACTCCGCCCCGATCAGTCGCCACCTCGGCATCTCCGGCATGCCACCGACGTGCGTGCCAGCCACCCTCAGCGACCTGGCCGCTACCGCTGTCAGCGCCTCGGCCGTCACGCTGAGCTGGACCGTCGACGGCGACCCCGGCACGACCGTGGTCACCGGCGCCCCTGCCGGCCCGCTCACGACCACCCAATCCGGAATCCGCGTCGGCGGCCTCAGCCCTGGCACGCCGTACACCTTCGAGGTCAGCCACCACCCCCACTGCTCCGGCCCGGCCGGGCCGGCCACGCGCGTGGCCGTGGTGACCGTGGCCGGCGCGGCGAGCACACCGGCTCCACCCGCCGACCCGGCCGTCACCGGGAGCACCGACACCACGCTCACCCTCGGGTGGCAGCCGCCGTCCACCGTCGCCACCCGCTACGCCGTCTACGAGTCCGGGCGCCATGTGGCGACTTCCACCGGCACGTCGGCGAGGGTGCGCGGTCTCTACCACGCCGCCGGATACGCCTTCCAGGTCACGGCATTCGACGCCCGTGGCAACGAGTCACCCGCCGTCGTGGTCGCCGGAAACACCGCCGCGTGCCAGACCCGTCCGCCGCGCCCGGCCGCCCTCACGGCCACCGTGCTGTCCGCGTCGTCGGTCCGGCTCTCCTGGGAGTACGACGCCTGGGCCAACGGCTACACGATCTACACCGGCGACGTGGCGGTCGGCACAAGCGCCGGCACGACGACCGTTCTCAGTGGACTACCCTCCGCCACGACACAGCGGCTGCGGGTCGTCGCCACACTGCCTGACACGTGCGGCCAAAGCCCGGCCAGCCCGGCCGTGGCCGTCACCACCCCAGCCGGCCCCGCCAACCGACCCGCCCGACCCACCGACTTCCGGGTGGCGTCGGCCAACCCGATGACCGGAGCGATGACACTTACCTGGACCCAACCGGCAGGGGACGAACCCGCTGTCGGGTACCGGGTGTACCGCGGTGCCGAGATCCTCGCGGAGGCAACGGCCGCACCGGTCACGCTCTCCCTCCCGCAGGCGACGACCCACGTGCTCGCGGTCGTCGCCGTCGACGGGCAGGGGATGGAGTCCGCCCGCAGCGCCGACCTGACGGTCCGCGTGCCGTACCTGCCCCCGCCGTAGCCCGGGCCGCCCGGCCCGACCGGGTTGGCGTTGCGGCTGTGGCTGGGTACCCGCTCGCTGTGTGGGTACGGACCGCGCAGGTCCGCCGGGTCACCCCGACGGACCCCGTCCGCCGGTGGAGGGGGTGGGCGTTGAACGGCCACCAGTCCGATCGCCGCGCCTCGAAGCGTACGCAGATCGTGCATTACCTTCGCCGCACGCGCCCAGCATGGTGCCGGTAGGCTGCCGCACAAGATTCCTGCCCTGACCGCTGTCCCAGGAGCCCCTCGTGTCTGTTGACCACAGTGTCGGAGATCCTGGTCAGCCCGCGCCGCGGATCAACACCGCCGTTGCGCACAACGCGAGGATCTGGGATTACTGGCTCGGCGGTAAGGACAACTACCAGGTCGACCGCGAGGTGGGCGAGCGGATCCGCGAAATGGTGCCGCACATCGATGCGGTGGCCCGGGCGGACCGCCGGTTCCTGTCCAGGGCCGTGCGCTACCTGGCCGGTCAGGTGGGCATCCGCCAGTTCCTCGACATCGGAACCGGGCTTCCGACAGCGGACAACACACACCAGGTCGCGCAGGCGATCGCTCCGGAGTCCCGCATCGTCTACGTCGACAACGATCCACTGGTGCTGGTGCACGCCCGGGCGCTGCTGAACAGCAGCCCCGACGGAGTCACCGACTACATCGAGGCCGACGTACGCGATCCGGACACGATCCTGACCCAAGCGGCGCAGGCCTTGAACTTCGACGAGCCGATCGCGGTCATGCTGCTCGGTGTCCTCAACTTCGTCCAGGACACCGGCCAGGTCCAGGCCATCGTGGACCGGCTCCTGGACGCGGTCCCTTCCGGCAGCTACCTGGCACTCACACACCCGACCACCGAACTCGGCGGTGAGGGAAACGTGGAGGCGATGGCGTACTACAACCAGCACGCCACCCCCAAAATCTGTGCCCGCAGCGGCGCGGAGATCGCCCGCCTTGTTCACCGGTTGGAGCTGGTCGAGCCTGGCCTGGTGTCGTGCTCCCTGTGGCGGGCCGCCGCCGACGAGAACGGCGGACAGCCGGTGCGGGTGCCGCAGTACGGGGTGGTCGGGCGCAAGCCCTGACCGATGACACCGGTGGTCCAGCTTGCTGGACAGCACGTTCCGGCTCACGTCCCAGCCGCGATGACCGCGCCGGCAAAGGGCGGGTGCGGGTGGCACGCGGGGTGCAGGCCGTCCTTGCGGTGCGCGACAGAAATCTGTCGGCCCACCGCTCCGCTACCGGTGAAGTGCGCCATCAGGTAACCCGTTAACGGATCCAGCGAGGCCGCCCGCCTGGGTGTCGCCACCGACCATGAAACCCCGGCGAACGTCACTGGACACCGTACTAGCCGGTGGCGACCTGGTAGTGGGACTCGATGTGGTTCAGGAAGAAGTCCCGAATGTCCCCGGCGAGCAACTCCGGTACCTCCATCGCGGCGAAGTGGCCGCCGTGCTCGAATTCCGACCAGTGCCTGATGTCGTACAGTCGCTCGGCCAGTGGTCGCACCGACAGCGTGATGTCGTACGCGAACACCGCCACGCCAACCGGTACCGGGCACGGCGCGGTTCGCCGCGGGGTGTCGCGGTGCAACCGCGCCGAGGAGGCCGCGGTGGCGGTCAGCCAGTACAGCGAGATGTTGGTGAGCATCCGCTCGTCACTGATCTGCGAACGGGGATCGGTCCACTGTGCGAAGCGCTCGGCGATCCAGGCGAGCTGGCCAACCGGCGAGTCGGTCAGCGCGTAGCCGATGGTCTGTGGGGTGCTGGCCTGCAGAGCCTGGTACGGCGGGCGGTTCGCCATCAGCTTCCTGACCTTGTCCAGCCGCGCCTCATCCGTCTCGGACAGTTCGACGTCGGCGTCCGGTACCGGCCGGGTCGGCAGGTAGTTGACGTGCACCCCGACGACCTGCTCGGGTGCCACCGCGCCGAGCGCCGTCGAGATGCCCGAGCCGAAGTCGCCGCCCTGCGCACCATAGCGTTGGTATCCGAGACGGTGCATGAGTTCGGCCCAGGCGCGTGCGATCCGGGCGACGTCCCAGCCACGCTCCTGGGTCGGGCCGGAAAATCCGTAACCCGGGATGGATGGAATCACCAGGTGGAAGTCGCGTGACAGCGGCTCGATCACGTCGAGGAACTCCAGGAACGAACCGGGCCAGCCGTGGGTGAGGATCAGCGCGAGCGCGTCCGGTTTCGCGGACCGGACGTGGACGAAGTGGATGTTCTGGCCGTCGATCTCTGTGGTGAAGTGCGGAAGCTCGTTGAGTCTGGCCTCGTGCTCGCGCCAGTCGTAGCCGGTGCGCCAGTATTCGACCAGTTCCTTGAGCCGCGCCAACGGGAAGCCGTAGTCCCACCCGGCGTCGGCGACCTCGTTCGGCCAACGGGTGCGGGAGAGCCGGTCGGTCAGGTCGTCGAGGTCGGCTTGGGGGATGTCGATGCGGAACGGCTCGATCATGGTCTCAGCTCCTAGGGCTTCGTTCGGCGGATAAACGTTTAGGTGGCCAACGTTTGGTGCCCTAACGGTATCACTGTCATTAGTGCTCCGAACGGTTCGTTAGACTCGTCACATGCAGAACCCGTCCGAGGAGGCGCCCGCCAGGTGGGAGAGTCTGCCCAGCTGGTTACTCACCCAGACGGGCAACCACGCGCACCGGCTGGTGGCCGAGGGATTCTCGTCCGTCGGCGCCCGCGGCTACCACTACCGCCTGTTGGCGACGTTGGAGGAGTTCGGCCCTGCCAGCCAGGCCGCGCTGGGTCGCCGTAGCGGCATCCACCTCAGCGACATGGTCGGGACGATCAACGAGCTCGCCGGGCTCAACCTGGTCGAGCGCGCCCCGGACCCCTCCGATCGGCGGCGCAACATCATCTCGCTGACCGCGGCAGGCAAGCGGCAGCTACGGCGACTGGAGAAGCGGCTCGCCGAATGCCAGGACGAATTGCTGGCTCCGCTGTCACCCGAGGAGCGACAGCGGTTGACCGAGCTGCTGTCCAGACTGTTGGACCACCATGACCGGCGAACCGGCATCGCCGAAGAGTCGCGGCACTGACCGGGTACGCCCCGAGAATTCCGGCCTTGACCCGGTCTCCGCCGGCTCGCCGCCGGCCGGTCAGCGGGTCGCGCTGAGCACCACCAAGCCGAGACACGCCAGTACCACCAGCAGGATCGCCGCGCCCTGGATCGCTCTCGTCCGCGCGCGCCGTCCCCGCTCCTCCTGCCACATCCGGTGCTGTGACTCCCGGCCCTGTTCGGTGTCGCGGCGCCAGTCGGGTTCGAGTACCGCCGTACCCTCGGCAATCGCGTCGGCGACCCGCCGCACGTCCTCGGCGCGGTACTCGGTCCAGGTCGTCGTGCCGTACGTGCCGGTCGCCTGTGCCTGGGTGGTGCCAACCCCGTTGGCCCGGACCACCGCGTCGTAGCGCCAGACGACCGGCCAGGCGAGCGCGACCTCCTCGGCGCTGAGATAGCCGTCGGTGGCGTAGTAGCGACCGCGACGCCGCCGGGCGATCAGGTCCGCCACCGGCACCGGTGTGGGGATCTCCACCGTCACGAGCCCTCCCGAGGAGTCACGCTGGGATCACTCTGCCGCACCCCTACCGCTCCCACAAGGCGCGGCGCCCGGCAGGCCGGGTCTGTGCTGCGGTGACAGCGCCGCTCGGCACGAGGGGGTGGCAACCACCGGCGACGAGGACCTCGCCCAGGACCACCGGCGCCGGCTCCTGGCCGCTCGACACCGATAGCATCGAGGCCGCCTACCAGCGCGAACACTTCCCGCCAACGCGTCCGATCGCCCGCCGCACGAAAACCCTGGAAGAAATTCCGGCGGAACGTGTCGGATCGAGGCGGCGGCGTTCGTAGCAGGGGTGAGCGGCGGCCCGAGGGACGGCCACCCGACGACAGGAGATGACTCCGATGGCGCAGTACCTGATTTCCGTGCTCGACGACACGACCAACTCCGCCACTGCGGAGGAGATGGTCGCGATCAAAGCCTTCAACGAGCAGATTCGGGCCGATGGCCACTGGGTCTTCGCCGGCGGCCTCGCGTCGCCCAGCACGGCCACCGTGGTCGACGGCCGGGACGGGGAGGCGGTGTTCACCGACGGGCCCTACCTGGAGTCGAAGGAGTTCATCGGCGGCTTCTGGATCATCGAGGCCCCCGACCTCGACGTGGCGCTCCGGATCGCCGCCCTGGGGTCGAAGCACTGCAACCGGAGGGTCGAGCTCCGGCCGTTCCTGGGCGCGTGACCGACGTCGACGAGGTGATCGCCCGGGTCCACCGCGAGGAGTGGGCCCGGGTGGTCGCGACCCTGGCCAGGCGGTTCGGGGACCTCGACATCGCCGAGGAGATGGCCGCCGAGGCGTTCGCGACCGCCGTCGAGCGCTGGCCGGTCGACGGCGTCCCGCCGAATCCCGGCGGGTGGCTCACCACCACCGCCCACCGCAAGGCCATCGACCGGATCCGACGTGAGGCCAGGCGCGAGGAAAAGCACAAGGAGGCGGTGATGCTGTCCGACACCCCCGAGCCGATCGGCGCCATCGACGACGACCGGCTCCGTCTCGTCTTCACCTGCTGCCACCCCGCGCTCGCCATGGAGGTACGGGTCGCGCTGACCCTGCGGATGGTCGGCGGGCTCACCGTGCCCGAGATCGCCCGCGCTTTCCTGGTCCAGGAGACCGCCATGGGCCAGCGGATCACCCGTGCGAAGGCGAAGATCAAGGCAGCGAAGGTCCCCTATCGCGTGCCGTCACGTGCGGACCTCCCGGCCCGGATCACCGGGGTGCTCGCCGTCCTCTATCTGATCTTCAACGAGGGCTACCTGGCCTCGGACCCCGAGAAGGAGGCGGTCCGCGCCGACCTGACCGCCGAGGCGATCCGGCTGACCCGGCTGGTCCGTGAGCTGATGCCGCCGGACGGCGAGGTCGCCGGGCTCCTGGCGCTGATGCTCCTGACCGAGGCTCGCCGGGCCGCGCGGGTGTCGGCGGGCGGTGAGCTCGTCACCCTCGACGAGCAGGACCGTGGCGCCTGGGACCGCGAGCTGATCGCCGAGGGCCACGCCCTGGTCCGCGCGCGCCTCGCCTCCGGCGAAGCGCCGGGGCGCTACCAGATCCTGGCCGCGATCAACGCCGTCCACACCGACGTCCGCGACGTCCGCGACACCGACTGGTCGCAGATCGTCGCGCTCTACGACCAGTTGGTCCGCCTGGAACCCTCGCCGATCGTACGGCTCAACCGGGCGATCGCGGTCGCCGAACTCGACGGCCCGGAGGTCGCGCTGGCCGAGGTTGACGGTCTGCCGCTGGAGGGCTACCACGCCTTCCACGCCACCCGCGCCAACCTGCTGCGCCGGCTGGGCCGCAGCGGCGAGTCGCGGACGGCGTACGACCAGGCCATCGCGCTGGCCGGCAACACCGCCGAGACGGCGTACCTCATCCGTCGCCGCGACCAGTTGGCCAGCCCCTGAGCCGCACCACCCCGATCACTGCCCCGGTCGCACACCCCGGCGCCCCGGCTTACCCGTGCCGACCCTGCCCCGGCTGGGACCGCCTGCCGATCCGCTGAGCCGGCCGCCGTCGGTAGGCTGCCGTCGGTCGGCCACCCCGTTCCGCTTGAGCCGGTCCGACCGGCGTCATCCGCCGTACGGCCGGTCCGGCGTCCTGTCCCACTCGAACGCCTCGTCATCGGTCCAGCCGAACCCGGTGAAGATCCGGTCCGGCCGCCCCAGTTGCAGCGCGCCGATGAACTCGCCGAGGTCGAACGACCAGTCGAGCAGAGCGCAGGCGGCGGCCTCGGCGACCGAGGTCAGCGACTCGTCGGTCGGGGCGAGCCGCTCCCGGGTGTCCCGGACGAGCAGCGCGGCGGCAGCCAGCGGCACCAGCAGCGCGGTACGCCCCCGGGAGTGCCGCAGTCCGGGCAGCGCCGCCACCGCGGCCAGCACCAGCACCCCGGTCCGGTTCAGCTTGGGCCGCCCCCGCTTCGGGTGGACGTCGAGCAACCACTGCCCGGACCGCCCGTAGGTGACCAGCCGCCGGCTCACCGTGCCGAGCGAGTCGGTGCTGCCCTTGTCGTGTACGACCACCGCCGCCGGGTCGCAGGTGATCGTCCAGCCCGCCTCGGTGAGTCGGATTCCGAGGTCGACGTCCTCGCCGCCGACGACGGTCAACGGGCGTTCGGCGAAGCCGCCGACGGACTGGAACGCGCTCTTGCGGACCGCCAGGTTGCAGGTCGTGGCCCAGGCGACCCGACGGCACTGTCCGGGCCACTCGAACGCGGCGTTGAGCAGCCGGGAGCGGCGCATCACCCGGAAGACGGTGGTGTCCGCCCCCTGCAGGTAGGTCGGCCCGGCGACCGCGCCGACTTCCGGCGGGGCGGCCCGCAGGGTCTTCAGGTGCCGCTGCAACAGGTCCGGGGTGGCCAGGCAGTCCGAGTCGATGAAGAGCACCAGGTCGTACCTTGCCAGCCGCACCCCCAGGTTGCGCTTCGCGCCGACGTACCGGGGCCCGAGGACGTACGTCGCACCGTGTTCCGTGCAGTGTGCCCGGTGCAGTCGGGCGTCGGCGGGGGTCGAGTCGTCCACCAGCAGGACCTGCACCGGCTCCGGGCAGTACGCGATGGCGTCGCGCAGGCTCGCCAGCAGTGCCCGGGTCTCCTGGACCCGCCCCTTGACCGGTACGACGACCGACAGACCGCGTTCCGTCACCTCGGCACCCCACTTCGCTGGCCGGAGGCCGCCCCGGCCTCCGTGCTCCGGATCACCGTCTCCAGGGCGTCCAGCACCTCTGCCACGGGTACGGGCACCAGCGGGCGCCCGTCCTCGCCCCGGACCGGTCGGCCCGGACCGTCGAGCAGCACCATCAGCACCTCGTCCGGCGCGCAGTCGGCGTACCCGCGTTTGTTGTCGGCGGTCAGCGCGCGCAGCACGGCCGCCCGGTCGAGCCGGCGGAACCGGTCGCCGGCCTCCGGCAGCCCGAGCAGTGCCGTCAGCCGGTGGTGCGCCTGCACGGTGTCCCGGTCCAGCCCGTGGAACCGGCGGCCCAGTTCGGCCGCGACCAGCATGCCCCAGGCGACCGCCTCGCCGTGCCCGATCGCGCCGGCCGAGGCGAACTCGACGGCGTGCCCGACGGTGTGGCCGTACTCGAAGACCACGGCCGGGCCCCGCTCGTGCGGATCGCCGGTCAGGTACGGCTGCTTGGCCTCGATCCCGATCTCCAGCAGGTCGCGCAGTGCAGCCGTCGGCCGGTGCCGCAGGTCGGCCATGGCCCGGACGAACCGCTCTCCCTGATCGGGCACCGCGACCAGGATGTTCTTCGCCATCTCGGCGAGGCCGGTGTGCAGGTTGCCCTGCGGCACGGTGCACAGCCAGCGCAGGTCGCAGACGATCAGCGAGGGCGGGAAGTAGGCACCGCAGAGGTTCTTGCCGGCCGGCAGGTTGACCCCCTGCTTGAGCGAGATCACCGCGTCGAACGCCGCGACCGGGGTGGTCGGGGCGTGCACCAGCCGGGTGCCCCGGTAGAGCAGCGCGGCGGCGAGTCCGGCGACGTTGCCGACGGTCCCGCCGCCCATCGCCAGGATCGCCGAGCGCCGGGTGAGCTTCCGCTCGGTGGCGTACTCCAGAATGGCCTGCACCGAGAAGAGCGTCTTGTCTGCCTCGACCGCGTCCAGGGTGAAGGTCTCGACCCGCAGATGCCGGGCGAGCGGGGCGGTCAGCCGGCCCGCGTGGTCCTTGACCTGCCGGTCGGCGACCACCAGCACCGCGTCGGCGCCGGCGAGCCGAGCTGCCACCGTGTCGACCAGTTCCGGTAGGCAGTCGACGCCGTACCGGTAGGGGACCCGGATGTCGCCGAAGACCAGATCGCGCGCGGTCAGTGCCATCGAGCACCGGTCTTCTCGACGCTCGGTGACCGAGAATTTTCGGAAAGATGGCCGGCCGGTAGCTGTCCTCGTATCGGCCGGAGGGTGTCTCTCGCGATCTGGTTGGACAAGGTCAAGGTCGGGCCCTCCCCGGATGAAACGCCACCACAACCAGCCGGAAGGGGTGGCCTCAGGACCGTCGGCGTCAGATTAGATCAGCTAAGATCGATCAGCAAGCCTTCCGGAAAGTATTCGCAACGACCGGCGAGGGTTTTCGGGATCGGCGGTCATTCGACCAGTGACCGATAGTCGATCTTCCCGTTCGGGCGTCGTGGCAGCCGGTCGATCGCGGTGGCCACCACACCCAGCCGATGCAGCCCGAGTCGTCCGGTCACCGTGCTGACCACCGCCGCCAGCCGGCCCCGGTCGGCCTCCTCGCAGAAGATCTGGATCCGGTCCCCGGCCGGTACGGCGGCGGCGGGGACGATCTGCGCGACCAGGTGCTCGACGGCGTCGAGGTTCACCCGGACCCCGAACGCCTTGCCGATCCGCCCCAGCCGACCGGAGAGCCACAGGTAGCCGTCGTCGTCGAGTCGACCGGTGTCGCCGGTGCGCAGTGTGCCACCCAGGTCGTCGCCCCGGCCGAGATCCGCGGCGGTCTCGGCGTACCCGAGCATCACGCCCGGCCCGTGCACCAGCACCTCGCCGCTGCCCGGATCACCCGGCCCGGCGGGATCCGGCTCGATCGACAGCCGGGTCCCCGACAGCGGCGGGCCGACCGAACCGAGCTTGGCCGGCAACCGCTCCGGTGGCAGTACGCAGATCCGGGGCCCGGCCTCGGTCTGGCCGTACATCACGTACAGCCGGCCGCCGTGTGCGGCCATCGCGGTGGAGAACCGGGTGACCAGTTCGGCGGAGAGCCGACCGCCGGCGGCGCTGAGCACCCGGACGCTCGGGTTGCGCTCCGGGCTCCACGGCTTGCGGGCCAGCAGTTCGTAGGTGTGCGGCACACCGGCCAGCGAGGTGACGCCGTAGCGGTCGACGTCCTGCCAGAACCCCTGGTCGAGTACACCGCGTCGGTCCAGCACGACCGTCGCGCCGGCGAGCAGGTGGCTGTGCAGCACGCTGAGCCCGTAGGAGTAGAACAACGGCAGGGTGGTGACGGCGACGTCGTCCGGGCCGATCCCGAGGGCGGTGCCGATCGACCGGGTGTTGGCCAGTACCCCGGCCGTCGACAGCCGGACCAGCCGAGGCCGGCCGGTCGATCCCGACGTGCCGAGCAGCAGGCCGAGTCGGTCGTGTGGCGGGACCTCCGGTCCGCCCCGCCGGACCCAGCTCAGCCCGAGGCCGGCCGGCTCCACGGCCCGGTAATCCGGTGGCGGGTCGGCGCCGGCCGGTCCGGGTACGCCGGGTGCCGCCAGCGCGTCCAATCCGAGTACGGCGGCAGGGGCGAACCGGTCGACCAGGTCCCGTACCGAGCCGGCGCCGATGCCCGCCCCCCAGGCGACGACCGGCCGGTGGGCCCGCAATGCGCCCAGATAGCACAGCACCGGGCGGAGTTCGTTCGGCAGCACACAGACCACGACGCCCGGCGGAATCGGATCGAGGGCCCGCAGCACGGCGTCGAGTGCGGCGTCGAGTCGGGTTCCGGTCAGCGTCTCACCGGTGGCCGCGTCGATCAGCCGCGCGCCCGGCGCCGGCAGCGGGATCATCGACCGAAAAGTACCCGGTACTTTCGGGCGTGACCAGACCCGCCTGCGTCCTCGACCGAGGACCGTCCACCCCTGGGACCGGCCGCTTCCGGCCGGCGGGGCCCACCGCCGGTTGTGGCCTGCGGGCCGGTCGGTTCGGGGTGGAGCTGCGGTAGCGAGCCATCCGGCGGCGGTTGCCCATGTTCGATATCGAAGTCGGCTGCTATGTTGTGATCGACGCTGATCATCCTCACCGGCTTCCGGAACATCTTCGGAACATGGCTCCGACGATGGCCGCCGGCCCGGCCGGTCAGCAGCCGAACGGGGAGTCGCCTTGTCCACACTGGACCGCGACCGCACCACGCCGGAGAGCCGGGTCGAGCGGGTCGCCCGGCTGTCGGACGCCAAGCGGGCGATGTTGGCCCGCCGGCTCGGCGCCGCCGGCACCGGCCCGGCGGTC
This sequence comes from Plantactinospora sp. KLBMP9567, assembly GCF_033446045.1. Classification (NCBI taxonomy): domain Bacteria; kingdom Bacillati; phylum Actinomycetota; class Actinomycetes; order Micromonosporales; family Micromonosporaceae; genus Plantactinospora; species Plantactinospora sp. KLBMP9567. The sequence goes on from NZ_JAWQRR010000002.1 coordinate 16,686, forward strand.
ACCGTGCCGCGCCGGCCCGAGGCGGCCGACCCGGAACTCTCCTGGGCCCAGGAGCGGCTGTGGTTCATGGAGCAGTTCGCCCCCGGCACCGCCGCGTACGTGGTCCCGGTCGTCCTGCGGCTGCGCGGCCCGGTGGACCCGGCGGCCGTACGCCGGGCACTCGACCGCTGCGTCGCCCGACACGACAGCCTGCGTACCGGCTTCGCCGCCGGCCCGGACGGCACCGCCAACACGTACGTCGTCGACCCCGCCCCGGTGCCGCTCGCCGAGGTACCCGTCGACCGGGCCGTACCCGTCAAGCCGGGGTCGGCGGACGGCACCGCCGAGGTCGCCGACGCCGACGGGTCCGGAACATCCCCGGTGGAGGAGGCGGCCCGGGAGCTGATCGCCGCCGAGCTGGCCCGGCCGTTCGACCTGGCGGCGCCGCCACTGCTGCGGGCCACGCTGTTCCGGCTCGGTGCCGCGGACCACGTCCTGCTGCTCGCCATCCACCACATCGTCTGCGACGGTTGGTCGGCCGAGGTACTGGTCGGGGAGATCCGCGAGCAGTTGGCCGCCGAGGCGCGCGGGCTCCCGCCGGTCCTGCCCGACCTGCCGGTCCGGTACGCGGACTACGCGGCGTGGCAGCGCGGCAGGGCCGACTCGGGCGGCTACTCCGCCGACCTGGACTACTGGCTGCCCCGGCTGGCCGGACTGCCGCCACTGGAGCTGCCGACCGACCGGCCCCGCCCGGACCGTCAGACGTACGTCGGCGCGACCCGGACCTGCACGGTCGAGCCCGAGCTGGCCGAGCGGCTGGTGGCGCTGGGGCGCCGGCACAACGCCACGCTCTACATGACGCTGCTGGCCGCGTTCCAGGTGCTGCTCGCCCGGTATTCCGGGCAGCGGGACTTCGCGGTGGGCTCGCCGGTGGCCGGGCGTCCACTGCCCGAACTCGACCCGATGGTCGGGCTGTTCCTGAACATGCTGACCATGCGCGCCGAACTGGGCGGCGATCCCACCTTCGCCGAGCTGCTCGGCCGGACCAGGGACGCGGCGCTGGACGCGTACGCCCATCAGGAGCTGCCGTTCGAGCGGCTGGTCAGCCGGCTCAAGCTGGTCCGGGACGTACGCCGGCCGCCGCTGTTCCAGGTGCTCTTCGCGTTGCAGAGTTACGGCGGCCGGCGCGTCCGCACCGAGGCGGTGCAGCCGGCCGCGGACCAGCTCGCCGGGCCCCGGATCGAGGCGTTCGGCTTCGCCCACCCGGCCACCCGCTTCGACCTGGAGCTGTACGTCGCGCCGGACGCCGCCGGCGGTGGGCTGCACTGCACCTTCGTCTACCACCGGGACCTGTTCGACCCGGGGACCTGTGCCCGGCTGATCGCCGGATGGCAGCGGCTGCTGCGGGACGTGGTCGAGGCACCGGACCGCCGGCTCTCCGGACTGGACCCGCTGACCTCGGACGAGCGGGACGCGCTGCGGCGCTGGAACGACACCGCCGTGCCGGTCACCGGACCGGCCACCCTGGTGGAGCTGGTCGAGGCACAGGTCCGGGCCGCCCCGGACGCCGTGGCGGTGCGCTTCGAGGGCGAGCGGTGCGACTACGCGGAGCTGAACGCCCGGGCCAACCAGGTGGCGCACCGGCTCCGGGCCGCCGGGGTGGGCCGCGCCGACGTGGTAGCGGTCTGCGCCGAGCGCTCCGTCGAGCTGGTGGTGGCGCTGCTCGGCATCCTCAAGGCCGGCGCCGCCTATCTGCCGCTGGACCCGGACTATCCCGCCAGGCGGCTGTCGTTCATGCTCGCCGACAGCGCCGCCCGGGTGCTGCTGCGGCAGCGGCGACTGAACCCTTTTCAGCCTGACCCGCGCGGCGCGGGCGCCTCGACCTCCACCTCCGGCCAGCACGAACCGCAGGAGGAGGTGGAAGAAGGTTCACCGCCGGTGCCGCCGGCCGACCCGGCGGTCCGCACGCTGCTGCTGGACGACCCTGCGACCTGGGCGGAGCAGTCCCGGCAGGACCCGCCGCCGCTGGCCGGACCGGACGACCTGGCGTACGTCATCTACACCTCCGGGTCGACCGGGCGGCCCAAGGGCGTGCTCGTCACCCACCGGGCGGTGGTCAACCGGCTGGACTGGATGCAGCGGGCGTACCGGCTCGGCGCCGACGACGTGGTGTTGCAGAAGACACCGGCCGGCTTCGACGTCTCGGTCTGGGAGTTCTTCTGGCCGCTGGCCACCGGGGCGCGGTTGGTGCTGGCCCGGCCGGGCGGGCAGAAGGACGCGGCGTACCTGCGTGACCTGATCGTCGCCGAGTCGGTGACCACCACCCACTTCGTCCCGTCGATGCTGTCGGTGTTCCTGGCCGAGGACCTCGGCGCCTGCCAGTCGCTGCGTCGGGTGATCTGTAGCGGCGAGGCACTGGGCCCGGGGCTGGCCGCCGATGCGGTCCGGGCGCTGCCCGGGGCGGAACTGCACAACCTGTACGGGCCGACCGAGGCGGCGATCGACGTCAGCTCCTGGCACTGCCGCCCCGAGACCCTCGACGGCCGATCACCGGTGCCGATCGGCCACCCGATCCAGAACATCCGGCTGCATGTGCTGGACCGGCACCTCAACCTGGTCCCGGTCGGCGCGCCCGGTGAGCTGTACATCGCCGGGGTCGGGCTGGCCCGAGGCTACCTCGGGCGGCCGGGCCTGACCGCCGACCGGTTCCGGCCGAACCCGTACGGGCCGCCGGGGGACCGGATGTACGCCACCGGTGACCTGGTGCGGCGGCGCGCCGACGGTGCGATCGAGTTCCTCGGCCGGATCGACAACCAGGTGAAACTGCGCGGGTTGCGGATCGAGCTGGGCGAGATCGAGGTGGCGCTGCGCGACCAGGCCGGGGTGGCGGAGGTGGCGGTCGTGGCCCGGGAGGACGTGCCGGGCGACCAGCGGCTGGTCGCCTACCTGGTGCCCGCCCGCGCTGCCGGCGCGGGGCCGGGTGACGGTGCCGGGCCGCAACCGGCGCGGTTGCGCACAGCGCTCAAGGAGTCGCTGCCCGACTACATGGTCCCGTCGGCGTTCGTGGTCCTCGACGCGCTGCCGGTGAGCCCGAACGGCAAACTGGACCGGGCCGCGTTGCCGGCCCCGCAGCAGGACCGCGCCGTGGACACCGACTTCGTCGCGCCCCGGACGCCCACCGAGGAGGCGGTCGCGGCGGTCTGGCGTACCGTGCTCGGGCTGCCCAGGGTCGGCGTACTGGACGACTTCTTCGACCTGGGTGGACATTCGTTGCTCGGGGTCCAGGTGGTCACCCGGCTGCGTACGGTGGTACCGGCCGGTGGCGCACCGGTCAGCGTGATGGACCTGTTCACCCACCCCACCGTCGCCGGACTGGCCGAACTGCTGGACACCCCGGCGGACCGGCGCGGGCCCCGGCGACTGCTGCACGAACTGACCCCCGCCGTCCCGGCCGGCCAGCGGGTCCGCGCCCTGGTCTGCGTCCCGTACGGCGGCGGCAGCGCGGTGGTGTACCAGCCGCTGGCGGACGCGTTGCCGGCCGGCCACTCGCTCTACTCGGTCTCGGTGCCCGGCCACGATCTCGGGCTGACCGAGGACTCGCTGCCGCTGGCCGAGGTCGCCGGGCGGTGCGTCGCTGAGATCCAGGAGCGGATACCGGGCCCACTGGTGCTCTACGGCCACTGCGGACTCGGCAGTGCGCTGACCGTGGAGATCGCCCGCCGGCTGGACGCGGCCGGGCGGGACCTGGAGGCCGTCTACATCGGCGCGGTGTTCCCGTTCGCGAAGCCGACCGGCAAGGTACTCGGTCGGCTCGGCCCGCTGCTCCGGCAGGACCGCCTGGCCAGCTACCGGCACCAGGTGAACTGGTTGAAGTCGATGGGCGTGGACGTCGACGAGCTGGGCCCCGAACAGGCCAGGCGGATCGTGCAGAACATGCGGCACGACTTCCGGGCGGCCGAGGAGTACTTCACCGGCCTGCTCGACAGCGGCGTACCCCGGCTCCGCGCCCCGGTCATCTCGGTGGTCGGCGACCGCGACCCGAGTACCGACTACGCACAGGAGCGCTACCGGGAGTGGGATTTCCTCGGCGCCGACACCGCGCTGGTGGTGATCGACGAGGCCGGACACTACTTCCTGAAGTACCGGGCGGACGAGCTGGCGGAGATCGTCACCGGCACACACACCGCGCTGGCCGCCGGCCCGGCCGGGGCCCGGTCGCTGACCGCCGAGGCCCGAGGTCCGGCCCCCGGCTGGTGGCTGGACCGCTACCCGGAGCGCGACGATCGGGGCGAGCCGGCGGCACCGTCCGGCGCCGCCGATCCGAGGACGGGCGACCGGTGGGCCACCGGGGTCGGGCGGGCCGCTGCGGTACGAGCCGCGCCCGCGCCCAGCATGGGTCGGTTCCTCGCGGTCGTCGTCGGGCAACTGGCCTCGATGACCGGCTCGGCGCTGACCGAGTTCGCGGTGCCGATCTGGATCTACATGGAGACCGGCTCGCTGGCCAGGTTCGCCATCTTCTTCGTGGTGGGGCTGGTCCCCGGCATGCTGATCGCGCCACTGGCCGGGGCCATCGTCGACCGGTACGACCGGCGCCGGGTGATGCTCGGCGGCGACATCGCGGCCGGGAGCGTACAACTGCTGTTCGGGCTCCTGCTCTGGACCGACAACCTGCACGTCTGGCACGTCTATCCGCTGCTCGCCGCGCTCTCCTGCGCGCTGACCTTCCAACGGCTCGCCTTCACCTCGGCGGTGCCGCAGTTGGTGCCCAAGCGCTACCTCGGGCACGCCAACGGGTTCGCCCAGACGGCCGCCGGGATCGCCCAGTTCGTCGTACCGCTGGTCGCGGTCGGGCTGATGGCGAGCATCGGGCTCGGCGGGATCCTCGCGATCGACGTGCTCAGCTACACCGTGGTGATCGGCATGCTGCTGGTGCTCCGGTTCCCGGCCACCATGGCGTACCAGCGGCGCGAGTCGTTGCTCGCCGAGATCAGGGGCGGTCTGGCGTACACCCTCAACCACCGTGGGATCCGCGCGATGCTGCTCTTCTTCGCCGCGCTCAACATCTTCCTCGGTCCGCTCATCCTGCTGGTCTCGCCGCTGGTCCTCTCCTTCGCCGAGCTGCCGCAGGTCGGTCAGGTGGCGTTCGGCGGCGCCCTCGGGGTGGTGCTCGGCGGGCTGACCATGACCGTCTGGGGTGGGCCGGGCCGGCGTCGGATGCGCGGCATGCTGCTCGGTACGGCCGTGCTGGCGCTCTGTGCCCTGGTCGTCGGCGTGCGGCCGGCCACCGCACCGGTCGCGGCCGGTGTGTTCGGGATGATGTTCACGCTGACCCTGGTCAACGCGATCTACGCGACCATCGTGCAGGTGACCGTGCCGCAGCGGTTCCACGGCCGGGTCTTCGCGCTGAACACGATCGTGGCCTGGTCGACCCTGCCGTTCGGCTTCGCGGTGATCGTCCCGTTCGGCCCGCGCCTGTTCGACCCGCTGCTGGCCGAAGGCGGCGCGCTCGCCGGCACGGTGGGCCAGGTGATCGGGGTCGGACCCGGCAGGGGGATCGGCCTGATGTACCTGCTCTGCGGGCTCGCCATGGTGGCGCTCGCCCTGACCTGCCTGCGGGTGGGCATCCTGGCCCGGTTCGACAGGGCGGTACCGCAGGCGCCCCCGGACGACCTGTTCGGGGTACGGGCCCGCGAGGAGCGGCAGCGGGCGCTGGTCGCCGCACAGACCACGAACGGGGGTACCGGTGACTGACGGCGAGACCGAAACCGAGGTGCTGGAGATCGTCCGGGAGGTGCTCGACGTCGACCCGGTACGACCCGAGGACGACCTGTTCGCGCTCGGGTTCACCTCCCTGGCGATCGTGAAGACCGCCGCCCGGGTCCGGGAGCGTCTCGACGCCGAACTGCCGCTGTCGGCGTACTTCGACGCGGCGACCGTCGCCGATCTGGTGGCGGTCGTGGCCGCAGCCCGTCCGCGATGACCGGCGCGGCGACCGGCCGGCGGGCCGACGACGACCCGGCCCCGGGGACCACCCGGGGGCCGCTCACCCTGGGGCAGCGACGCCTGTGGTTTCTGACCCAGCTCAACCCGGGGTCCAGCGAATACCACATGCCGCAGGTGACCCGGCTGCGCGGACCGCTGGACGTGGCCGCGCTGACCGGCGCCCTGCACGACGTCGTACGCCGGCACGGCATCCTGCGTACCCGGTTTCCGGTGGACGCCGACGGCGAGCCGGTGCAGGAGGTGCTCGACGGCTGGCGGTTGCCCGTCGAGCTGGTCGAGTTGGACGAGCTTGACGGTGCCGCCGAGCTGGTTGAGCTGGCCGAACTGGACGGTGCCGTCGAGACCGCGCCGGCCGCCGCCGAAAGCGCCGACCTCGACGAGCCGGCGCGGCTGGGGTACGCCTCGGCGGTGGTGGCCGACCGGGTCAACACGCCGTTCGAGATCACGGTGGCCCCACCGGTACGGGCCAGCGTGCTGCGACTCGGGCCGGACGACCACGTCCTCTGCATCGTGCTGCACCACCTGCTCGCCGACGACTGGTCGCTCGGCGTGCTGTTCCGGGAACTGTCGGCCGGCTATGCCGCCCGGCTGGCCGGGCTGCCCGCCGAGCTGCCCCCGTTGCCGATGCAGTACCTCGACCATGCCCGCGCCGAGCAGCGGCGCCTCGCGGCGGGCCGGGAAGAGAGCTGGCGGTACTGGAGCGCCGAGTTGGCCGGTGCCGAACCGCTCGATCTGGTCACCGACGCGCCGCGCCCGCCGAGCATGACGACGGCCGGAGCCTTCGTCGGGCACCGGCTGCCGCCGGGCGTGGCCGAGGACGTGCGCGGATTGTGCCGGGTCGGCCGGACGACACCGTTCATGACGATGCTCGCCGGGTACCTCGCGCTGCTCGGGCTCTACACCGGCCGGTCGCAGATCCGGGTCGGCTCACCGGTCAGCAGCCGGGACCGGGCCGAGCTGGAACCGCTGATCGGGTTCTTCCTGACCACCGTGGTGCTGCGCGGCGACCTTTCCGGCGACCCGTCGTTCCGGGAGCTGCTGGCCCGGGTCAAGACGACGGCCGTCGGCGCGTACGGCCACCTCGACACGCCGTTCGAGGAGCTGATCTCCCACCTGGCGCTCCGCCGGGATCCGGACCGCAATCCGCTCTTCGACACCATGTTCATGGTGCACGGTACCCAGGCCGGTGAGTTGCGGCTGTCCGGCCTGGTCGCCGGAGCGTTCGATCCGGGACACCAGCAGGCCAAGTTCGACCTGCTGGTCGAGGTGCACACCGGGGACGACGGCTGGCGGCTGCAGGCCAACTACCGCCCTGAGCTGTTCGAGCCGACCACCGTCACGCTGCTGCTGCGCCGCTTCGAGGGGCTGCTGCGGCACGCGGCGCAGGCCCCGGACAAGCCGCTGTCCACACTGTACGCGCGGTTGGCCGGTGACGAGCCCGACCCGACGGCGGGGGACGGTGTCGACTCCGGCCTCGTGCCGCGCCCCGCCGGACCGATGCCCGGCGAGCGCGGCGGCGTCGAGCCGCCGCCCCCGGCCGGCCTGGTGGAGCTGCTCGCCGCCGCCGCGACGGCGTACCCGAACACCATCGCGGTCAGCGGCGTCGACGGCGCGCTGAGCTACGCCGAGCTGCACCACCGCGCCGGTCGGCTGGCCCGGTTGCTGCGTCGGCACGGCGCCCGGCGGGACCACCTCGTCGCGGTCTGCCTGGAACCGGGCCCGGATCTCGTCGTCGCACTGCTCGCCGTGCTCACCGCCGGGGCGGCGTACCTTCCGCTGGATCCGGGCCATCCGCGCCGCCGGCTGGGGTACCTGCTCGCCGACGGCGGGGCGGGACTCCTGGTCACCACGGGCGGGCTCCGGGATCGCCTGGGTCAGGCCGGGTGCGAGGTCGTCGAGCTGGACCGGATGCGCTGGGCCGACGAGCCGTCGACCGAGCCGGCCGAGCGGTCTGATCCGGAGCCGTCCGACGACGAGCGGCCTGATGCCGAGCCGTCCGGCCGGGAGCGGCCGGATGCCGAACTGTCCGGCCGTGAGCGGCCTGATTCCGAGTCGGACCCGTTGGCGTACGCCATCTACACGTCCGGGTCGACCGGGCAGCCGAAGGCGGTGGGTGTGCCTCGGTCGGCGCTCGCCGCCCGGGTGCGGTGGATGGTCGACGCGTACCGGATCGGCCCGGCGGACCGGGTGTTGCAGTTCTCCTCGGCCAGCTTCGACACCTTCGGCGAGGAGGTGTACCCCACCCTGGTCGGCGGTGCCACGCTGGTCGTGCCGCCGGCCCGGGCCGAACTGCCCGACTTCCTGGCCACCCCGGCCGGGCAGGAGCTGACCGTACTCGACCTGCCGACGTCGTACTGGCACGAACTGGTCGCGGATCTGGCCGGGATCGCCTGGCCGGCTCGGTTGCGGCTGCTGATCCTCGGCGGCGAGCAGGTCCGGCCCGACGCGCTCGGCCGCTGGTTCGAGGCGTTCGGCGACCGGGTCGAGGTGTTCAACACGTACGGGCCGACCGAGGCGACGATCATCGCGACGGCGGCCCGGTTGACCCCGGCCGACGCCACCGGCCGACCGCCGATCGGACGCCCGCTCGCCGGCACCACCGCGCACGTGCACCGGCCCGGCGGTGCTCCGGTGCCGGTCGGCGTGCCCGGGGAGCTGCTGCTCGGCGGTGCCGGGCTGGCCCGGGGCTACCTCGGGCGGCCGGAGCTGACCGCGCAGCGGTTCGTCGAGTACGACGGCGAGCGACGGTACCGCACCGGTGACCGGGTTCGGTGGCGGCTCGACGGTGCGCTGGAGTTCCTCGGCCGCCTCGACGACCAGCTCAAGGTGCGGGGCCACCGGGTGGAGCCGGGCGAGGTGGAGGCGGCGATCGTCGCCCACCCGGACGTCCGGCACGCGGTCGTCACGGCCGACGGTGACGCCCGACTCGTCGCCCACCTGGTCCCCGAGCCGGGCGCCGAGGCGCCCTCGCCGGCCCAGCTCCGGGCACACCTGTCCGAACTGCTCCCACCGCACCTGCACCCGGACGCGTACGGGGTGCTGGCCGCCCTGCCACTGACCGCGAACGGCAAGGTCGACCGGAAGGCCCTGCCCGCCCCGACCTCGGTGGCCCCGACTCCCGGCGGTACGCCGGTCGCGCCCCGGACCGACGCCGAGCGTCTCGTCGGGCAGGTCTGGGTCGAGGTGCTCGGCGTCGAGCGGGTCGGCATCCACGACGACTTCTTCGAGCTGGGCGGCCATTCGCTGCTGGCCACCCGGATGGCGGCGCGACTGCGGGGTGTCGTCGGGGTCGCCGTACCGCTGCACACGATCTTCCGGCGCAGCACCGTCGCCGAGCTGGCGGAGGCGGTCGAGGACCTGCTGCTCGCCGAGATCGAGCAACTCGACGAGGACGAGGTGGCGAACCTGCTGGCCCTCGACGACGTGGCGGCGCGGTTACCGGACGGCTGACCGGCCCCGCCCGGGGTACGACGCCGGGCCGGGCGCGCTCGCTCCGGTGGGACCGGGTGCGGGACGGGTCCCTACCGGCGCTGGTCGATCGCCTCGGCGACCGCCCGCAGCGACGGCATCGACAGCAGTTCGTCGAAGGAGAGCGCGACGCCGAACCGCTCGTTGGTCGAGTCCAGCAGCAGCGTGGCGGTCATCGAGTCGCCGCCCAGGTCGAGGAAGTTGTCGTCCGCGGCGACCCGGCGGCGGCCGAGGATCTCCCGCCAGATGCCGGCGAGTTCCACTTCGGTCGGGGTCCGGGGCGGATCGAACCCACACGCACCGGGTTCGTCGACCGCCTCGTGCGCGATCTGTTCGGGCAGTACCCGGCTCTCGGCGTCCCGGGGCAGTTTCGGCAGCACCACGACGAGGTCCGGGAGCTGCTCGGCCGGCACCGACTCCCAGATGTCGTCGCGGATGTCCACCGCGGTGCAGTACAGCCGTGGGGTGACCGCGACGATTCGCCGCGCCCTGGCCCGGACGACCGCGAACTCGGCGACGTCTGGGTGCTGACCGAGCAGCGATTCGACGACCTCGGACTCAGTGGACTGGGTGCTCATCGGGTTCCTCTCCTGGGTCGCCTGCCCGGTCCTCGGCCACGTACCGGGCCAGTTCCGCGACGGTGGCCAGTTCGAAGATCGTGACGGCGTCCAGTTCGACGCCGAGCCGTACCCGTAGCTGCGCGGCGACCTCGACCGCCAGCAGCGAGTCGCCGCCGATCTCGAAGAAGTTGTCGTGTACGCCCACCGAACCGACGTCGAGCAACTCCGCCCAGGCCTGTGCCATCCGCTCCTCGACCTCGGTACGGGGCGCGGTGAACGAGGCCGGGCCGGTGCCGTCGAGCAGCTCCGGAAGGTGTCGCTTCGGCACCTTGCCGGCCGCGTTCCGGGGAATCTCCTCGACGAGCCGGATGATCGCCGGCAACTCCCGGCGGCTCAACTGCCGGGCCGCGTGCTGACGGATCTCCCGCGTGCTGGCCTCGGCCCGCAGTACCACGAACGCCGCGATCACCTCGCCGAGCACCGGATGGTCGACGGGGAAGACGGCCGCCTCGGCCACCGCCTCGTGCCGGCCGAGCACCTCCTCGACCCGGTACGTCGACACGTTGAACCCGCCCACGTTCACCACGTCGTCGGTCCGGCCGGCGAGGAACAGGTAACCGTCGGCGTCCAGGTATCCGAGATCTCCGGTCCGGGTCCAGCCGTCCTGGAACCCGGCCGCACCGGCCGCGGCGGTGCCGGAGCCGCCGGTCCCGGCCGTACCGGTGGCGCCCGGGCCGGGGCCGTCGGATCCGTCGCCGTCCAGGAACCGCCGGGATGGGGCGACCGCGGACCGCAGCCAGACCACGCCGACCGCACCGGCGCCCAGCAGGCTGCCGTCCTCGGCGGTGATGCGTACCTGGTTCGCGCCGACGGGCCGGCCGACGGAGTCCGGCCGATCGGGGTCGAACTGGGTCGCCACCCGGGCCGGAAACGCCTCGGTCGAGCTGTAGAAGTTGTAGAACGTGGCATTCGGGAACACCGCCGGCAGCTCCGGCATGATGCCGACCGGCAGGGCCGCGCCGGAGAAGTGCACGCCGCGTACGGTGGAGAGTTTCGGTGCCTGGCTGGTCCGGGCCCGGACCAGCCAGTGCCCCATCGCCGGCACCAGGAAGACCGAACTGACCTGCCACTGCTCGGTCAGCCGCCGGAAGTCGGGGACGGTGAACTCGGGCATGATCACCAACGTCTGCTGGCCGCCGATGCTGTTGACCAGGTGGATCTGTCCGGCGACCGACCCCAGCGGCAGGGCGTGCAGGCCCGGCTGGTTGGCCCGGACACCGGTGGGCCAGGTGGGCTGGGCCCGGACCACGTTCGCGTGGGTCGCGACGACACCCCGGGGCAGGGCGGTGGTGCCGGAGGTGAAGACCACGTCGGCGATGTCCAGTGGGGTGGCCTCGATCGGTACCCCCGAGTCGTCCTGTCCGGCGGTCAGGTCGGCGGTGTCGGCGGCCCAGCAACCGACTCCGGCGACCGCCGCCCCGGCCCCGTCCGGGCCGGTGCCGCCGGCCCCCGGCGTGCCCTGGCCCGGTTCCGCCGGCCCGGACGGGCGGCGGCCGGAACCGACCGGCCCGGGCGCGCCGACGGTGCCGGGCGCGGTGACGATCCCGGCGACCCGGTGCCGGGCGACCAGCCGCCGGATGTCCTCGCCGGTGAAGCGCTCGCCGAGCAGCAGCGCGGCGGCCCCGACCTTCAGCGCGCCGAAGTACGCCACCACGAACTCCGGCCAGTCCGGACCGGCGAACACCAGGGCCAGCTTGTCGCCCCGGACGACGCCACGGTCCCGCACCCCTCGGGCGAGCGCGTTCGACCGCGCCTCGATCTCGGCGAAGGTCAGCACCGGTCGACCGTCGACCACGACCGCCGGCCGTTCGGGTACCAGCCGCGCGCTGCGGCGGAGCAGATCGGGTACGACCCGGGGCGCGCCCGAGTCGCCGTACCGGGTGCCCTCGGTGCGGGTCTGCGCCGACATCTCGGCCCCCTCCAGTCTGGTCATTCGGCCAGCTCACCCAGCTCGTCCCGGGAGTTGTCCGGAAGATGCCGGGAGCCGCCCCGGACGATTTCGGCCAGCTCGTACGGCGTCGGCGCGGTGAAGACGTCCTGGAGGGTCACCTCGTGGCCGGTCCGGTCGGCGATCCGGGTGGCCAGCACCGCCGCGAGCAGGGACTGGCCGCCGCTGGCGAAGAAGTTACTCCGCTCGTCGACGTCCGGGCGACCGAGCAGCTCCACCCACAGCTCGACCAGCGACCGCAGCAGCGGGTCGAGCGCAGTCGGTGCGGGTGCCGAGCCGGACGGGCCCGGTCGGGTGGCCGGCGGCGCGGCCTCCGGTAGGGCGTGGTGGTCGACCTTGCCACTCGGGGTCCGCGGCAACGCGTCGAGGCGGACCAGGTCGGCGGGGACCAGGTAGTGCGGCAGCACCGTCCCGGCGTGCCGGGCCAGCTCGGTCAGGAACCCGTCGTCCGTGGACGGATCGACCGGCTGTACGTAGCCGACCAGCCGGCCGTCGCCCTGCGGGTCGCCGTGCACCACCACGGCTGCCGCCGCGACCGACCGGTGCCGCTCCAGCGTCGACTCGATCTCACCCAGTTCGATCCGCCGGCCGCGCAGCTTGACCTGCCGATCGGCCCGCCCGAGCAGCTCGATCGTGCCGTCCGGCCGCCAGGTGCCGAGGTCCCCGGTCCGGTAACGGCGGGCCGGTCCGGGTCCGTCGGCGAACCGTTCGGCGGTCAGCGCCGGCTGGCCCAGATAGCCCCGGGCCACCCCGGCACCGCCGATCCACAGTTCACCGACCACCCCGGGCGGGAGTTCCCGTCCGTCGTCGTCGAGCACGTGCAGGGTGGTGTGCCAGATCGGACCGCCGATGCCGACCGGGTCCGGTACGCCGGGGTGGATCTCGGCCACCGTCGACCAGATCGTCGTCTCGGTCGGGCCGTACACGTTGCACAGCCGGCAACCCGAGCGGAGCAGCCGGTGTGCCAGCGCGGCGGTCAGCGGCTCGCCACCACACAGCACCCGGCGCCCGGCCAACTCGTCGGTCAGCCGTCCCGCCACCAGGCGCCAGATCGTCGGCGTGCTCTGCACCACCCCGACGTCGTGCCGGGTGACCAGGTCGAGCAGCAGGTCCGGACGGACCTGGGCCGAGTCCGGCGCCACCACCGCGGCACCGCCGTGGCCGAGCGCGAGCAGGAGTTCGAGGGCGGAGATGTCGAAGCCGAACGGAGTCAACCAGAGCGTCCGGTCCCGGTCGGACACGGCGAGATGGTCGGCGAAGAATCCGACGAGGTTGGCCAGGTTGCCGTGGGTGATCTCCACACCCTTGGGCGTTCCGGTCGAGCCGGAGGTGAAGATGACGTAGGCCAGGTCGTCGTCCCGGACGAGGCCGAGCCCGGCCGGCACCGCCGGGGCGTCCGACCGGTTCACCGGGTCGAGGTGGTCGAGCCGGAGCACATGCCGGTCCGCTGCCCAGGCCGGCGGTGGACCGGCGCTGGTGAGCACTGCCCGGACGTCCGCCGCGTCGAGCCGTACCCGCAGCCGGGCGACCGGCTGGGCCGGGTCCACCGGCAGGTAGCCGGCACGCAGCGACCAGGTGGCGAGGACGGCTGCGGCCAGGTCGCCGCCGCGGGGGAGGGCGAGCCCGACGACGGCGCCGGGGCCGACACCGGCCGCCGCGAGGTGTGCCCGGATGACGGCGGCCCGGTCGGCCAGCCAACCACGGTCGCGGGCCTGCCCCTCCGGCTCGACCAGGGCGCACTCCCCCCGGCTCTGCCGGATCCGCTCGGCGACCAGGTGCGGCACCAACCGGCTCACCGGGGCCGGGGACCCGTTCACCCGCTCCAGGGTCGTCCGCTCGTCGGGATGCCACATGTCCAGGTCGGCGAGCGGTCGGTCCGGGTCGGCGGCAGCGGCCCGGAGCAGCAACTCGTACCGGCTGAGCAGCGCCAGCACATAGGATTCGTCGTGGATCTCCGTGCTGTAGACCGCCTCCAGGGCAATCCGTTCCGGCCAGCGGAGTACCACGAACTGCAGGTCGTACCGGCTCATCCGAGAGTCGACGGTGACCCAGGCGGAGTCCGGCAACGGGCCCGGGGGCACCACGGTCGAGGCGGGCAGGAAGTTGAACATGTGCCGGAACAGCGGCGCGCGCCAGTTCATGGCGTCCAGGCCCAGCCTGCCGAGCAGGTCCTCGAACGACACGTCGGCGTGCTCCAGACCCGCCACCAGTTGCGCGCGGACCTCCGCGACGAGGCGCCGGAAGCTGTCGCGCGGCCGCACCGTGACCCGTAGCGGCAGCGTGTTGACGTGGTACCCGACCCGGCCGGCCGCCGCGCCGCCCCGGGTGTCGACCGGCACCGCGACCACCAGGTCCGGCCCGGCGCCGTGCCGGGCCAACAGCAACAGGTACGTGGCGAGCAGCACCATGTTGTCGGTGACCCGGAGCCGACGGCGCAGCGAGTCCAACGCCGCCCGGCCCTCGGCGGAGAGCACCCGTTCGAGCCGGGCACCGGTGAAGCGGGGCTCCGGCGGTTCGATCCGGGCCCGACCCAGCGGAAAGGTCCTCGGGTCGATTCCGGCCAGCCGCTCGGTCCAGTACCGCAGGCTGGTCTGCCGGGGGGTGGGCTCCCGGTGGCCGGTGTGGGCCGGCGGGACGACCTCGGCGGCCGGCCCGCCGACGTCCCCGGCCGGTGGGTCCGGCGCCGGACCGGCGCCGGCCAGCTCCAGGCAGATCGTGGCGAGTTCCGGCAGGACGATTCCGGCGGACCGGCCGTCGAAGGCGATGTGGTGCACGACCAGGCAGAGCAGGCTGCCCGGACCGTCCCGGAACGTGACCCGGGCCACCCGCAGCGGCGGCTCGGTGGTCAGCTCGAACGGCTGCCCGGCCAGCTCCGCGAGCGTGTCGGCGAGACCGGCCCTGGTGGTGCGGAGGCTCCGCACCGGTGGCGGCGGTAGGTCGGGGTCGAGCACCCGCCGGTACGGGACACCGTCCCGGGCCGGGAAGACGGTACGCAGCACCGGGTGGCGTCGGGTCAGCTCGTGTACCGCGGCGGTCAGCACCGCCGGATCGATCGGGGCGGACGTGCTGATCGCGAACGGCAGGTTGTCCACCGCGACGGCGGGCGCCAGCCGCTGGAAGAGCCAGAGCGCCTCCTCCTTGCGGTTCAGCGCCTCCTCGTCGGCCCGGTCGTGCTCACCCGGCCGTTGCCGGGTCGACTGGGTCATGACCGGCCGGCCAGCGGCTCGGCGACGAGCGCCCGCCCGGCGAGGTCGGCGGCGCGAAGGTCGGCGAGCAGCTCGGGCGCCGGCACGTCCAGCCGGACCTGCCGGTCGGCGCCGGGAATCGGTGGTGGTTCGTGGCCGGCGGAGAGGACGACCAGCGCCGGCCCCGGGCCGTCGGGTGGCGCCGCCGCCGACAGCAGCAGGTACCGCAGGTAGGTGTCGATCCTGGAGCAGAGCTGGTCCGCGATGGACAGCGGAACGCCCTGCCCGGCGCAGGCCGGCCGGGCCAGTGCCGCGTACCGGTCGGAGAGTCGCCCGGCCAGCCGGCTCAGGTCGGGCTGGGCCCGTACCTCCTCCCGGGCGGCCTCCCGGGCGGTCCGTACCTCGGCGGCGGGCAGCGCGGCGGCGAGACCGTCCAGCGCGGTCCCGAACTGGTCGTACAGCGTCTCCGCCGTTACCTCGGCCGGGTCGAAGAGGACGACCGCCGGGGTGACCCCGTCGCGGTCCGCCAGCCGTCGGGCCAGCGCACGGGCGAGCGTGCCGCCGGCGCAGTATCCGAGGATGCCGGCCGTCCCGCCCGAAACCGGCAGGTCCCGGTCCAACCAGAGGTCCACCCCACCGGCTGGGCAGTCGACCGACGCCGCCGCGACGTCTCGCCAGCCGGTCTCCTCGGTGCCCCACACCGGGTACGGCTCGGGCAGCAGCCGAGCCAGGTCGGTGAACCCGGCCCCGGCGCGGGCCTGCGCCGGGGTGAAGTCGACGGCGAGTAGACCGGGCCCGGCTCCGGGGCGCAGCAATCGCCAGCCTTCGGATGACATACCTTTCCCCTCCCGGAACCGGCGGCGGTGACCTACCGCCCGGCCCCTTCCCCGTCGAGGCAGCCCGCTGGCCGTCACCCTAGTGCGATCATCCACGTCCGTCGAGGTCCCGGATATTTTTCGGCCGGTTCGAACATTGCTCGTGGACGATGACCAGCAGCTCAACATGTTTCTCGGGCCACCGTGCCGTCGACCGGCCTGGCCGACCGTGGACCGGCCGAGCGAGAAGTTTTCCGGATTACTTCCGGAGTGATCTCCGGGCCGGACGTCCGGCCGATCCGGCACCGAAATCCCTGTCGGGGTCCGGCCGGAGACCGGGACCGGCGATCTCCGGTGCCCGGCTGCCGGAAGCGTCCGTCCTTGACAGACCTGAATGCCGGATAGCAGGCTCTGAGCCCATGCCGCCGACGGTCACCGCGCTGGCTCGCAGTCAGGAAACGCTCTGGGAGTTCGTCCGCTGCTTCGCGCCGGACGACCCGGGGTGCCTCGGCTACAACGTCTTCGGCACCATGCCGCTGACCGGGCCGGTGGATCTGCCGGTGTTCCGGGCCGCGGTGCGGGACGTGGCGCGACGGCACGATGCACTGCGGATCGTCTTCGAGACGATCGCCGACGACCCGCTGATCCGGATCGAGGACGAGGTCGAGCCGATCGTGACCTTCGTCGACCTCTCCGGCGAGCCCGCCGGTCGGGTCTCCGCGCGGCGGGGCAGCGTACTCGGCTACGAGAGCGGTCGAGCCTTCGACCTTCGCCAGGGTCCATCGTGGAGCGTGACGCTGGTCCGTTCGTCCCGGACCGACTACACGGTCACGGTGAGCATGTTCCACCTGATCGCGGACGGTTGGTCGACCGGAGTCTTCCTGCGCGACCTGGCCGCCGCGTTGGCCGCCCGGACCGGTCAGGGTGGCCCGCTGCCCGAGCTGCCCCTCCGGTACGCCGACGCGACGGCCGTGCCGAGGTGGAGCGCCGCGGAGCGGCGGCGCCGGACGGAGTTCTGGCAGCGGCAGCTGACACCGTTGCCGGAGGCGTTGCCGTTTCCCGGGGTCGGCGAGGGCGTGGGGGGATGGTCGGGCGGCACGGACTGTCCGGGCGCTGACGCGGGCCGGTACGCCGGGCTGGACGTGACCGCCACGGCGAAGGTGACGATCGGACTCCCCGCCGACCTGGCCCGCCGGCTGCACGGGTACGCCCGGCAGCACCGGATGACGCCGTTCGTGCTCTCCCTCGCGGCCTACCGGGTGCTGCTCGGCGCGATGACCGGCTGGCCCCGGCTGGTGCTCGGGACGGCCACCTCCGGCCGGGACGAGCCGGGGGCGACCGAGCTGGTCGGCCAGTTCACCCACAACATCTACGTGGCGACCACGATCCCGTTGCGGACCACCCTGGCGGACGCCGTCGCCGAGGTCCGGACCAGCACCTTCGCGGCGATGCGGCAGGTGGCGTCGTTCAAGGAGATCGCCCAGGCGGTGAACCCGGGCTTCGCGGAGGCCCGGCCCTGGCCGTTCCTGCTGCTGTACCACTCGTGGTTCCAGTCGGCACCGCCGGCCGGTGGTGCGCCCGGCGGCCGGGCCGGGGCCGGGGACGAGGTCCGGGAACAGCGGTCGCGGGGGAGATTGCCGGTCGGGGCCGAGATCGGGCCCGACCGGCGGGCGCTGTGGGCCAAGCGGGGCGAGCCGGGTATGACGGTCAGCGACGACCGGCGGAGCGCGGAGCTGAACTACAACCCGACGTGCTACGACCGGGACGCGGTCGTCGACGCGGTCCGGGGATACCGCGTCGTGCTGGAAGAACTGCTGCGTGACCCGAACCAGCGCATTTCAGACCTGAAGCTCTCCTGACCGGCGCCGGGCCGGCCGGCCCGGCGCGTGGGGCGACCGTGTATCTACCTCTCAGCCCCGGGCAGCGGCCTGCTGGCGCAAAGCGTCGATCTTGCGCCAGGACTCGGCAGCCCGCCGGTAGTTGCCGTCTGCCTCGTAGCGCTCCGCCGCTTTGCGCTGCCACTCGATGGCTTCGTCGATGCGGCCGATCCGTTGAAGCGCGTCGCTCAGCCCGGCGAGCGCCATCACCGTCTCGCTGCCGTTGACCTGCTGCGGCCGTTCGAGCAGCTCGGTGTAGAGCCTGGCCGCCTCGGCCGGGTTGCCGGCGGTGAGCTCGTAGTGCGCCCGCTCGCGCTGCGCCGCCAACCGGTCCGACTCGAGCCCGGCCAGGCGCGCGTTCAGTTCGGCCGAGTCGATCCAGTCGCGGGCCTTTTCGAGGTCGTGCCCGCCCTCCAGCAGGACCGACGCGGTGAACCGGGAGAACCGGAGCCAGTCGTGCAGGGTCATGGTGCCGAAGACCAGGGTCCGATGTGCCGCCAGGAGGTGCTCGTGCGCCGGGGCCGGGCGGCCCATCCGGGAGTAGGCCATGCTGGCGATCCAGTGCGTCCGGCCGAGGACACCCGCGTACCCGCCGTCGTTCGCCAGCCGGATCATCTCCTCGATCGTGCGCTCGGCGGCGTCGAAGGCGTTGGTCTCGACCTCGATCGAGGCGAGGATGCCGAGCAGTTGGACGTGCTCGCTGCTGCCGCTCAGCTCGCCCTTACTGACCAGCTCCACCGCCTCCTGGGCGGCCTTCTGCGCGCTGGCCAACCGGCCCATCTCGCGCAGGATCGACGCGTTGTGCGCGGCCAGCACGACCTGGATGGCGGGGGAGCGGTCCACACTGGGGATCCGGCGCAGCTCGTCGACCAGGGCGAGTCGTTCCTCCTGGTCGCCGGCATCGGTCAGGACCTTGAGCAGTTCGATGCCGTACGCCAGACCTGCCTCGTCGTTGCCGGTGAGGCGCGCGCCGGCGAGCTTCTCCTCGATCAGCTTGCGGGCCCCGGCGAGGTCGCCCATCTCGGCGAGACGGCGCATCTCGACCTGGGCGACGAGCTCGGACGGTTCCCGGCCACGGCCGCCGCCGAGTCCTTCCACCTCGTAACCGAGCAGCTCCTGCGGGGTGATGTCGAGCAGCCGGGCCAGCCGGATCACGACCTCGAGGCTGGGCACCCGGCTGCCGTTCTCCAGCAGCGAGATGTAGCTCGGCGTCATGTTGTCGCCGGCCAGGGCCTTCTGTGACAGGCCCATCTCGATGCGGCGGCTGCGCAGACGGTTACCAAACTCCGGTTGACCCACCACGAGATCTTTCATCGGTGTTGTCGACTCCAGTCACTAAGTCCGATGTTTACCACTGTATCGCTACACCGCTCTGTTGAGGTACTCGAATCGCCTGTACTCGGCGAAATCTAGGTGTTGACGGCAGTGGATTACTGCAGTCATCATAGCTTTACTGGAGTTGAGGAGGTGATGGGGATGTCCGGACGCGCCGGGGGCGTGGTGGCGCTGTGGAGCGCGCCGCGGTCACGATCGACCGCCTTCCTGCGCATGATCGCCGAGCGCGGCGACCACGTGGTGTTGCACGAGCCGTTCTCGCAGCTCACCGATTTCGGGGCGTACGTCGTGGCCGGGCAGACCGTGCGCGGCGAGGCCGAGCTGATCGCCCGGATCGAACGGCTGGCGGCGGACGGGCCTGTCTTCTTCAAGGACACCACCGACTTCCACTACCCGGGCCTGCTGGCTGACCGCGGTTTCCTGCGCCGGGTCAGTCACATCTTCCTGATCCGTGACCCGGCGGCCGCCATCGCCTCGCACTTCGCCCTCAACCCGCGGCTGACCAGCCCCGAGGTCGGGTTCGAGCGACTGGCCGAGATCCACGACGCGGTCACGGCCGCGGGCGGCGTGGCCCTGGTGGTCGACTCCGACGACCTCGTCACCGATCCGCCGGCCACCGTTGCGGCGGTCTGCGCCGCCGTCGGCTGGGACTTCCGGCCGGACACGCTGTCCTGGTCGCCGGGTCTGCTGCCGCAGTGGCAGCGCACCAGCCGGTGGCACGTGCGCACCGGCGCCACCGACGGCTTCCGGCCGGTGCCGGCCGAATATCCGGACACCGTGGCCAACCATTCCGTGCTCGCCGCCTTCGACGCCCATCACCGGCCGTTCTACCAGCGGCTGCGGGACCGGCGGATCGCCATCGAGAGGAACAGCAGTGTCCGTTGAGATCGAAGCCCCGCCCGGCCGTATCGGTCTGTGGCACGGGATCACTCCGCTCGCCGTGTCTGCCGAACTGCTCGACGAGGACGCCCAGCAGGTCAGCGGCGCCGGCGTCTGGGTGACCGACCGGGCCGGCCGTACGTTCCTGGATGCCCGGGCCGGGATGTGGAACGTGGCTCTCGGCTACCGTCACCCCGCGGTGATCGACGCCGTCACCGCGCAACTGCGGACCCTCCCGGCCGGCGTCACCATCCGCTTCGAGCAGCCGCCGCAGATCACCATGGACTACGCGGAGCGGCTGCTGGACCGGGTCGGCGGTGACTACGCCACGGTGAAGCTGTACCAGTCCGGCGCCCAGGCGGTCGAGGGCGCGGTGCTGCTCAGCCGGTATGTGAGCCGGATCGAGGGGACGCCCGGCCGGGACCGGATCATCGCGCTGAAGAGCAGCTGGCACGGCGCCGGCGTGGCGGCCGGTGCGGTCACCGGCGAGCCGCATGTGCACGGCGCCTGCGGACCGCTGATGGCCGGGGTCAGTCACGTCGACCCGCCCGGCCCGGACGACACCGGCGTCGGATGCGCCGCCGTCGCCGCGGAGTTCGACCGGCTCGGCCCGGACCGCGTCGCTGCGGTGATCGTTGAGCCGGTTCTCGGCACCAACTTGCGGCCGCTACCGGACGGCTACCTGGCCGACCTGGCCGCGCTCTGCCGTCGCCGGGGCGCGCTGCTCGTCGTGGACGAGATCACCACCGGCTTCGGCCGCACCGGGGCGCTGTCCCGCTCACTGGCCGACGGGGTGCACGCCGACCTGCTGCTGCTCGGCAAGGGCATCACCGGCGGCTACCTGCCGATGTCGGCCATGCTGGTCGGCTCCGCACTGGCGGCCCGGCTGCTCGGCAGCCCCACGCGGGAGGGCTTCCCGCACGGCTCGACCAGCGACGGGTACCCGCTCGGCGCCGCGGCCGGGATGGCGGTGCTCGACGTCTTCGACGCCGGCCTGCTGGACCACGTCGCGGTCGTCGGCGCGTACCTGCGGGACCGGCTGGAGACGCTGCGCGACCGGCATCCCTCGATTGTGGACATCCGTGGTCGCGGCCTGATGCTCGGCGTCGAACTGGCCACCGGCGGGGTGCCGTGGCCGGCTGCCCGGTGCGAGTCGCTCCGCTTCGCCTGCGAGGAGCACGGGCTGCTGATCCACACCGGCAACAACGTCGTCGACCTGATGCCGCCGCTGATCGTCACCGCGGCCGAGTGCGACGAGATCTGCACGCGGTTCAGCCGCGCCCTGAGCGGGGCGGAGGCGGGCTGGTGACCGGCGCGGGAAAGGCGCCCCGGCACTTCGACGTGGCGGTGGTGGGCGGCGGCAGCGCCGGCGCGGTCGTCGCCGCCCGGATGGTGACGGCGGGCGCCTCGGTGTGCCTGGTCGAGGCGGGGCCGGACTACGGCCCGCTCGGCGCCGGACGGTGGCCCGCCGACCTGCTCGACCCGCGAATCCTGCCCACCTCGCACGACTGGGACGTGCACGGGGAGATCACCACGTCCCGGGCCCGGGTGCTGGGCGGATGTTCGGCGCACAACGGCTGCTGGTGCGTCCGCCCCACCCCCCTCGACACCGCCGAATGGGTGGCCGGCAGCGGCGGGGACTGGACCCCGGCCGAGGTCGGGACGGCCGTCGCCCGCGCCGAGGCGGTGCTGGCCCCGCAGCAGGTGCGGGCGGACGTCCTCACCCCGGT
Organism: Plantactinospora sp. KLBMP9567; assembly: GCF_033446045.1. Taxonomy (NCBI): domain Bacteria; kingdom Bacillati; phylum Actinomycetota; class Actinomycetes; order Micromonosporales; family Micromonosporaceae; genus Plantactinospora; species Plantactinospora sp. KLBMP9567. The sequence goes on from NZ_JAWQRR010000002.1 coordinate 38,525, forward strand.
GGCCCGTGCCGCACTGGCCGGCGCGGACCGGCTCGGCGTGGCGATGCTGGGCGACGCCAACGACGCCGCCGCGATCGACGGAGTCGGGCTGCCGCCGGTCAACATCCACGAGTCGGTGCGCTGGAACACGGCCTTCGCATATCTGGACGGCCTGCGCGGGCTGCCCGGTCTCACCATCGAGGCCGATCTACCGGTCGACCGGCTGCTCTTCACCGGTGCCCGGGCGACCGGCGTGCTCGGCCACCGTCACGGTGTGCCGGTTACGGTGCCGGCCGACCGGGTCGTGCTGACCGCGGGCGCGTACGGCACTCCGGCGGTCCTGCTGCGCAGCGGGGTCGGACCGACCGACGAGCTGGCCCGGCACGGGATCCCGCCGGTCCAGATCCTGCCCGGCGTCGGCACGAACCTGGCCGACCACGTCGGTTCCGGGCTCACCTTCGCCGCCTCCGACGACCTGATCGCGGCCACCGGCGCGTTCGCGGCCGAGCACGACTTCTTCCCCAGCCAGGTGCTGTGGAAGGCACGCAGCCCGCACTGCGACCCGGGCGGCTGGGACGAGTTCATCCTGCCGATCCCGCAGTACGACCCCGCACGTCCCGGCCGCGCCGGGTACCACGTCCAGCTGCAGGCCTTCTGCATGACCCCGCGCTCGCGCGGCCGGGTCCGGCTGCGCGGCCGCGACCCGCAGACGCCGCCCGAGATCGACCCGCGGTTCCTGACCGACCCGGAGGGCCACGACCTCGCGGTGATCCTGGACGGGCTGGAGCGGGCCCGCGAGCTGGCCGCGACCCCGGAGCTGGCCGGGCTGCTCGCCGCCGAGCTGCTGCCCGGCGCGGACGCGACCGACCGGGACGAGCTGGTCGAGCACGTCGAGGCCACGGTCCGCGGCTACTGGCACCCCACCGGCACCGCCGCGATGCTGCCCGACACCGACCCGATGTCGGTGACCGGCCCGGACGGGCTGGTCCGGGGCCTGGACAACGTGCACGTCGCGGACGCCTCGGTCATCCCGGTGTCGCCGCGCGGCAACACCAACCTGCCGGTCGTCGCGGTGGCCGAGGTGATCGCGGCCCGGCTGGCCGGCGCGGCCACCGCCGCCCGGGAACCCTCACTGGGTCTGGTCGCCTGACTGTCCCGGACGCCACGACGCGGAAAGGAGCACCACCGATGCGGGAGCAGGTCCCGATCGAGCTGGCGGCACACCTCAACAACGCGGGCATCACCCCGGCCAGCGACACCGGCCGCGGCCGATTCAACGTCTGGCGTAACTCGCTGCCCGGCGAGGAGCTGCCACTGGGCCGCCCGGTCACCGCCGGCGGCGTCCGCTTCGCGTTCCCCGCCGCCGGGCCCGGCCGGCCCGACAACGTGCGCTGCGAGGGGCAGCTCGTGACGGTACCGCCCGGCCGGTACGACTGGTGCTGCCTGCTCGCGGCGGGGGAGCGACGGGTCGAGGACGAGGTGGCCCTGCACTTCGCCGACGGCAGCGTGGACTTCGAGGCGGTGCGCGTCTCCGACTTCTGGGCCGCCTCGGCGGTGTTCGGCGAGGAGGAGGCCGTCGTCACGTCGGTCATGCACTACCCGCAGCACGTCCAGCCCGGGGTCACCGCGCACATCTGGTGCCAGCGCGTGCCGGTGACCCGTCGGGCCGAGCTGCGCCGGCTACGCCTGCCGCACAACGTCGCGCTGCACGTCTTCGCAGTCACCCTGTGCCCGTCCCGGGAGGAGGCGAAGGCGGTATGACCTGCGTTCGGAGCGTCACCCAGTGGTACCGCGACCCGGTCAGCTGCCTGCAGTCCACCCTGGCCACCCTGCTGCTGGAAGCGGGCCACGATCCGCTCGAGGTGCTCGGGCTGAGCTGGGAGTTCCGGTACCACCCCGGCGATGTGCGGCCGGAGGAGTACTACTGGCCCTGCCGCCGCCCCGGCGACCTGGCCGGGAGCCTGCTGCCGCTGCACGACATCACCTCGCGCTGGCGGGCGATCGACCCGGCCGACCCGCTCGGTGCGTGGCGCGACGCGCTCGCCGAGGGGCGGCTGCCGGTGGTCGCGGTCGACAACTACCACCTGCCGTTCCGGCCCGCGTACCACGACGTGCACGCCGCCCACCTCCTGGTGGTGTACGACGTGGACGAGACGGCCGGCACCGTGGCGGTGTCCGACGCCATGCCCCCGGACTTCGCCGGCCCGTTACCCGCCGGGGTGCTGCTGCGTAGCTGCGCCGCCGCCGGGGTGGACGACGAGCAGGACGTCTTCTTCAGCGGACCGGTCACCAGCGGTGGCCGCTGGCTCGACGTCCGCCTGCCGGCCACGATCCCGGCCCTCGACCCGGGTTGCCTGGGACTCGCCCTGGAGGCCAACGCCGCCGCGTTCGCCGCGCCGTCCGAGTACGCCTGGACCGGCGCCGACGGGCTCCACCGGTACTGCGCGCAGACGGGCACGGCGGTCACGCCGGAGCTGCTCGCCGAGGCGTACACGTTCGGCTGGGGCATGCAGGCCCAGGCGTCCCTGCACGGCGAGCTGCTGCGCACCCTCGGCGCCCGCTGGGACCGGCCCGCCCTGGCCGAGGCCGGCCGCCGGGTCGAGCAGGTGGCGCACCGCTGGACCGCGGTCCGCGTGACGGCCGCGCACGGCCGCGACGACCCGGCCGGCTGCGCCGGCCCGCTGCGGGACCACCTCGGCCGCCTGCAGCGGGCGTACCAGGAGGCACAGGCCGCCCTCGGCCGGGCCGCCGTCGAGCTCGGATGACCACGACCGGGAAGGAGACCACCGTGACCGCCCTGTCCGTTCCGGTCCGCCAGCGTGCCGCGGACGTGCTCGCCGCCTTCGGGGGCGCCCCGGCCGTGCCCAGGGCGTTGCGCAACCTGCCCTGGCCGGTGATCACCGACGCCGACCGGGCCGCCGTCACCGCCGTGCTGGACGACCACCTGGTGTCCAACGCGGATGGCGAGACTGCGGTCAGCCGGCTGGAGAACCGCTGGGCCGAGCTCTGCGGCACGCCCGCCTGCGTCGCCGTGTCGAACGGCACCACCGCGCTGTCCCTCGCCCTGGCCGCGCTCGGCATCGGGCCGGGCGACGAGGTGGTGGTGCCGGCGCTCAGCTTCGTCGCGTCCGCCCTCGCGCCGCTGCACCAGCTCGCGGTGCCGGTCTTCGCCGACATCGACCCGGTCAGCTTCACGCTGGACCCGGACTCCGTCGCGGCGGCGATCACCCCGCGGACCGCCGCGATCCTGCCGGTGCACCTGCACGGCCAGCCGGCCGACATGGACCGGCTGGGCGCGCTGGCCGCCCGGCACGGCCTCGCCGTGGTGGAGGACGCCGCGCAGGCCCACGCCGCCACCTGGCGCGGCCGGCGGGTCGGGCAGTTGGGCGACGCGGGCTCGTTCAGCCTGCAGGCGACAAAGAACCTGCCCACCTGCGGCGAGGGTGGCCTGGTCACCTTCACCGACGCCGCGGTGGGCGCGCGGGCCCGCACCGTCCGGCAGTTCGGCGAGGTGATCGAGCCCGGCCGCGACCGGGACTACCTGTCCCACCGGCTCGGCTGGAACCACAAGATGAGCTCCGTCCAGGCCGCGTTCACGCTGTCCCAGCTCGATCGGTTCCCGGCGTACGAGGCGGCCCGGCAGCGCCACGTGGCCGCCTTCCTCGACCGGCTGCGGTCGCTGCCCGGGCTGACACCGCCGAGCGTCGTGCCCGGCAGTACCCACGCCTGGCACATCCTGCGGTTCCGGCTCCACCCGGACGCCGCCGGCCTGCCCGACGTCACCCCCGGTGCCCTGCGCCGGACCGTACACCGCCTGCTGCACGCCGAGGGAGTCCCCATGTCGCGATACCAGATCCGGCCGCTCCCCGAGCAGCCCGTCTTCACCGACCGCGTCGGCTTCGGCGGTGGCGTGCCCTGGTCGTACGCCGTGCCGGCGCCCGCACTGCCCACCCCGGTCACCAGCGCGGTGATCGACGACTCGCTGACCCTGCAGAAGCGGCACCTGCACCCGGACGCCGGGCCGGCGCTGGAGCGGTACGCGGACGCGTTCGAGAAGGTCTGGGCGAACCTGCCGACCGTGGCGAGCATGGCGAGGGCACGATGACCGTCCTCGCCGTACCAGCCACCGGCCGTACCACCGCGACCGAGGCCGAGGCGGCCGCCGCCCGGATCCGGCACCACGTGGTCGACATGTGCGCCGGTGGCGACGGCGGCCATCTCGGCGGCTCGCTGTCCTGTGTAGACATATTGAGCGTGCTGTACTTCGACGTCCTGCGGATCGACCCGGATCAGCCGCACGACCCCGGGCGCGACATCTTCCTGTTGAGCAAGGGGCACGCGGCCATCGCCCTGTACGCCACCCTGGCCGAGCGCGGTTTCCTGGACCCCGCCGAGCTGGCCGGGTACGGCCGGCGGGGCAGCCGGCTGCTCGGCCATCCCACCCGGGCGGTCCCCGGCGTGGAGCTGCCGACCGGATCCCTGGGCCACGGGCTCGCCCTCGGCCTGGGCCTGGCCCTGTCCGCCCGGCTGCGCGAGGCGGGCCGCCGGTTCGGGCCGCGGCGGCGCACCTACGTCCTGCTCGGCGACGGCGAGCTGCAGGAGGGCTCGTGCTGGGAGTCGGTGATGGCGGCCGCCTCGACCCGCGCGGACCACCTGGTCGCGGTGGTCGACCGCAACGGCCTGCAACTCGGATCGCCGACCGAGCGGATCTGCCCGATGGAGCCGCTGGGCGAGCGCTTCCGCAGCTTCGGCTGGGACGTCCGGGAGGTCGACGGGCACGACCACGACGAGCTGCGCGCGGCGCTGGGCACCGCGCCGTGGACCGCGGGCCGGCCCGGCGTGGTGATCGCCCGGACGGTGAAGGGCAACGGCGTACCGGCCGCGGAGAACCGGATCGGCGCCCACTACACCGCCCTGTCGGCCCGGGTCGCCGCCCGCGCCCATCGGGACCTCAGCCACCGGAAGGCGTCGTGACCGCCCCGGTCGCGGCGCCGGTCGCCACCCGGCACGCGTACCGCGACTGGCTGATCGCCCGGATGCGGGACGACCCCCGGGTGATCTGCCTGGACTCCGACACCGGCCTGTTCACCGGTGCCGACTTCGGTACCGCCGCAGACCGTTACCTGGACCTGGGTATCGCCGAGCAGAACCTGTTCGGGGTGGCGGCCGGACTGGCCCACGACGGGTGGCTGCCGTACGTGAACACGATGGCCGCGTTCGCCGCGAGCCGCGCCGCCGAGGCGGTGAAGATCGACATCGCGTACAACCGCCTCCCGGTCCGGATCGCCGCGACCCACGGCGGCCTGGCTGCCGGGCATCTCGGACCGACCCACCACGCGCTGGAGGACCTGGCCGTCATGCGCACGATGCCGTCGATGACGGTTCTGGTCCCCGGCGACGCGGCCGACGCCGTCGCCCTGCTCGACCAGGCGCACGATCACGACGGTCCGGTCTACCTGCGGCTCGGCCGCAAGCCGACTCCGGACCTCCCGCCGGCGCCACCACCCCGGATCGGCGTACCGCAGGTGCGGCGCGACGGGACCGGGATATGCCTGCTGGCCTGCGGCCCGCTGCCGACGCTCCGGGTGCTGGCCGCAGCCGAGACACTGGCTGCGGCCGACGGGGTGAGCGCGCGCGTGGTCCAGGTGCACACGCTGAAACCGCTGGACGACGCGGCGATCGCGGGCGCCGTCCGGGGATGCGCGGCGGTCGTGACCGTCGAGGAGCACTGGCGCGAGGGCGGCCTCGGCTCGGCGGTGGCCGGGTTCCTGGCCTCCCAGCCGGGCCCTCGGCTGGTCCGGATGGGCGTCGGCGACATATACGTCTCGGCGGTCGGCAGCCAGGAGGAGCTGCTCGACGCGCTCGGCATCACGGCGGCCGGGATCGCCCGCGCCGCTCGCTCGGCGCTGCGGCCCGGGCTCGACTCGCCACTGTTCGCGAAGTTCTGACCACTGACCCGCCACTGTTCGCGAAGTTCTGACCGCTCACCCCGCCACTGTTCGCGAAGTTCTGACCGCTGAGGAGGACCGAAGTGACGACCACCTGCCCCGAATGCTTCGAGACCGTGACCGCGCCGGCCGAGCCGGTGCTGCACGAGATCCTCGAGTGCGCCGAGTGTCGCGGCGAACTCGAGGTGGTCAGCACCGCGCCGCTGCTGGTGGCCCTCGCGCCCGAGGTCGCCGAGGACTGGGGAGAGTGACCGCCCGCGCTGGTCGCGACCCGGTGCTGATGCTGGCCTCCCGGGTCGGGCCGGACGAGAAGTGCCTGCTGACCGCCCTGCGGCGGGGCGGGCACGCGGCGGAGGTGCTGGACACCAACACGCTGCACCACGCGGTGTCCGGCCCGACCGGCCCGGGCGGGCTCGTGCTCAACCGGGAGATCGGCCAGGTCCGGGCCCGCTACGCGGCCACCATGCTGGAGGCGGCCGGGATGACCGTGGTCAACTCGGCCGCCGCCGTGCAGACCTGTGGCGACAAGTGGCTGACCAGCCTGGCGCTGGCCCGGGCGGGTCTGCCGGCGCCGCGTACCGTGCTGGCCGCCTCGCCGGCGGCGGCTCGCGAGGCGGCTGCGGAGCTGGGCTTCCCGGTGGTCCTCAAGCCGCTCGTCGGGTCCTGGGGACGGCTCGTCACCCGGGCCCGCGACGCCGAGGAGGCGGCCACCGTACTGGAGCACGTCGCGGTCCAGCCGTCGCCACAGGCCCAGGTCGTCTATCTGCAGGAGTACGTGGACAAGCCCGGCCACGACCTGCGCGCGCTGGTGGTCCGGGGCGAGGTGGTCGCGGCGATGCGCCGGTACGCCGACGACTGGCGTACCAACGTTTCCCGTGGCGGTCGTACCGAGCCGTGCGTGCTCGACCCGGACACCGAGAAGCTGGCCGTTCGGGCCGCCGAGGCCACCGGCGCCGACATCGCCGGGGTCGACCTGGTGCAGGACCGGGCCGGCACGGTGCTGGTGCTCGAGGTCAACCACCGGGTCGAGTTCGCCGGGTTGCAACGGGCGCACGACGGGCTCGACATCGGCGCGTCCATCGTGGACCGGATCGTCGGAGGTGCGTCGTGACCACGACCGCGGCGGTGATCGGCGGCTCCGGGTACATCGGCGGCGAACTGGTCCGGCTGCTGCTCGGCCACCCGGAGATCGACCTCACCACCGTGACCTCGGCGCGGCTGGCCGGGCGGCCGGTCGACACGGCCCATCCCAACCTGCGCGGCCGTACCCGGCTGACGTTCACCGATCCGGAGGCGCCCGGCGGCGCGGATGTACTCTTCGTGGCCGCGCCGCACACCGAGACGATGGCCCTGCTGCCCCGCCTGCTGGACCGGGGCAAAGTGCTGCTCGACCTCTCCGGCGACTTCCGGCTGCGCGACCCGCTGGTGTACCGGGAGCACTACGGCGTCGAGCACACCGCGCCGGATCTGCTGGAGTCGTTCACGCCCGGGATCCCCGAGCTGCATCGCGACCGGCTGACCGGCGCCGACTGGATCAGCGTGCCCGGCTGCATGGCCAACGCGGCGATCCTCGCCGTGCACCCGCTGGCCGCCGAGGGGCTGATCGACGGCGAGGTCGCGGTGGATGCCCGGACCGGCTCCAGCGGCTCCGGCGCCCGCGGCGGGCCGGGCGACGCGCACGCCGAGCGCAGTGGCGCGATGCGCGTGTTCGCGCCGCTGCGGCACCGGCACCAGGCCGAGATCACGCAGGCCACCGGACATCCGTGCCGGATGACCGCGACCGGCGTCGAGGCGGTACGCGGGGTCCAGGTGCTGTGCCGGGCCCGGCTGCGCGACGGTGCCGGGCCACGGGAGGTGCGTGACGCGTACCGGCGGGCGTACGCGGCCGAGCCGTTCGTCCGGATCGTGGCGCAGCGCCGAGGCACGTTCCGGCTGCCCGACCCGAAGATCCTGGCCGGTTCGAACTTCTGCGACGTCGGCCCGGTGGTGGACTGCGGCGACGGGTGGGTCACCGCCGTCGGCGCCCTGGACAACCTGGTCAAGGGCGGCGCCGGCAATGCAGTGCAGTGCCTGAACATCCGGATGGGCTGGCCGGAGGAGCTCGGCCTCGGCTTCACCGGACTGCACCCGGTCTAGGAGGCGGGTATGGACGTCGTGGTGGTCAAGTGCGGCGGCAACGCCGCGGTGGACGCGGCCGCGGTCTGCGCCGACGTCGCCGCCCTGCACCTCGCGGGCACCCCGGTGGTGCTGGTGCACGGCGGGTCGGCGGATATCGACCGGCTCGCCGGCCGGCTGGGCGTGCCGCGCCGGGAACTGGTCTCGCCGGACGGCGTGACCACCCGTTACACCGACGCGGCGACGCTGGAGGTCGTCCAGCTGGCCCTGGCCGGAATCGTGAAGCCGCGGCTGGTCGCCGGCCTGGCCCGGCACGGGGTGCCGGCGGCCGGGCTGACCGGCCTGGACGCCGGTCTGCTGCGGGCCCGGCGCAAACGTGCGGTCCGGGCGGTGTCGGGCGGGCGCCGGGTGGTGGTCCACGACCAGCACGCCGGTCGTCTCGACCGCGCCGATCCGGCCGTCCTGCTCGCGATGCTGGGTGCCGGTGTGGTGCCGGTGGTGTCCCCGCCGGCTGCGGACGAGGATGGCACGCCGGTCAATGTGGACGCCGACCGGGCGGCGGCGGCGATCGCGGCGGCTCTCCGGGCCCGCGCGCTGGTGCTGCTCACCGGCGCGCCCGGCGTGCAGACCGACCCGGACGACCCGGGCTCGGTGCTCCCGGCGGTGACCGTCGGAGGCACCCTGCCGGCGTACGCGGCCGGCGGCATGGCCCTGAAGCTGGTCGCCGCACGCGAGGCGCTGGCCGGCGGAGTGCCGCGGGTGGTGGTCGCCGCCGGATCCGGTTCCGAGCCGGTACGCGCGGCGCTGGCCGGCGGCGGCACCCTGGTCGGTGCCCGGTGACCTCGCCCGTAGACCTGCTGACCGACCTGGTCGCGATTCCCTCGCCGTCGTACGCCGAGCACGAGGTCGCCGCCTGCCTGGTCGGCCACATGCACCGGCTGGGGTTCGCCGCGCACCTGGACGCGGCCGGTAACGCGGTCGGCGTCCTGGACCGGGGTCCCGGGCCGTCCGTGCTGCTGCTCGGGCACATCGACACGGTGCCCGGCGGGCCGCCGCTGCGGGTCACCGCCGACGCGGTGCACGGCCGGGGCGCGGTGGACGCCAAGGGGCCGATGGCGGCGCTCACCTGCGGGGCGGCGCGGGCCACCGGCTTCCGGGGGCGGCTGATCGTGGTCGGTGCGGTGGAGGAGGAGACGCCGGGCTCCCGTGGCGCGATGGCGGTCCGGGACAACCTGCCCCGCCCGGACGCCGTGATCGTCGGCGAGCCGAGCGGGTGGTCCGATGTGGTGCTGGGATACAAGGGCAAGCTCGACCTGCGGGTCCGCGCCGACTGCCCGGGGGCACACCCGAGCGCCCCGTACCCGCGGGCGGTGGAACTGGCCGCCCGGGCCTGGGCGGTGTTGCTGGAGGAGATCGGCGCCGACCCGGCCGACCCGGCGTCGGCGCACCGGAACTTCGCCGACCCGGCGGCGACGCTGACCCTGCTGCGCGGCGACCCGGAGCACGCCGAGGCCGAGATGAGCGTCCGGACCCCGCCGGGATTCGACGTGGGCGCCTGCGTCGCCGCCGTGCGCGCCCGGGTCCCGGGGGCCACCGTGACGGTGCTCAACGCGGTAGGCGCCTGCCGGGTGCGGCGCAGCGACCCGGTGGTGCGCGCGCTCAGCGGTGCCATCCGGGCCGAGGGCGGGGAGCCGGGCGCCAAGGTGAAGACCGCCACCTCGGACATGAACACCCTGAGCGAGGTCTGGTCGGTGCCGATGGCCACGTACGGCCCGGGGGACAGCCGGCTCGACCACTCCGACGGCGAGCACATCCGTATCGACGACTTCCTGCGCGGCGTCGCCGTCGTCGAGCGCGCCCTCACCTCGCTCTCGCTCTGAGACGTCCCGGCACGACGGGCGGCGGACCCCGATCCGGGATCCGCCGCCCGTCACCGTCCGGCGCTCACTCGGCGAGCATCGCCTCGACCTCGTCGTCAGAGAGGTCCGCCAGCCCGGCGAGGATGGCGTCCAGGTCGCTGCCCGGTCCGGCGGTCGCGGCCGTTTCGACCGTGCCGGCGAGCCAGGCCAGCGTCGGCGCGCGGAGGAAGTCGCTCAGCGGGATCTCGGCGCCGAACTCCTCGCGTACCCGGGACAGCAGCCGGATCGCCTGGATGCTGTCCCCGCCCAGCTCGAAGAAGTCGTCGTCCGGGCCGGCGGCGACGGGCCCGAGCACCGGCAGCAGGCAGGTGTCGCGCAACCGCCGCTGGGCCGGGGTCAGCTCGGCCGCACCGTCGTCGCCACCGGCCGGCCGGATCCGGCGCAGCGCGGCCAGGTCGGTCTTGCCGTTCACCGTCAGCGGGATCGCGTCCACCTCGACGAGCAGGACCGGAACCATGTGCCGGGGGACCAGCTCGGCCGCCCGGGCGCGGATCGCGGCCAGGTCGGCCGGCGCGCTGACCGGCACGATGTAGGCGACGAGCTGGCCGCCGTCCTCGGTGGTGGCCACGGCCTGCCGTACCCCGTCGGTGCGGACCAGGGCCGACTCGACGTCGCCCAGCTCCACCCGGTGCCCGTGGACCTGTACCTGCCGGTCGTTGCGGCCGAGGAAGACCAGGTCGCCGTCGGCGGTCCACCGGCACAGGTCACCGGTGCGGTACAGCCGGTCGCCCGGGTGGCGGGCCCAGGGGTCCGGGACGAACCGGTCGGCAGTAAGGCCGGGCCGGCCGGCGTACCCGCGGGCCAGGCCGGGACCGCCGATGCAGAGTTCGCCCGGTTCACCCACCGGCACCGGGCGCAGCCGTTCGTCGAGGGCGTACGCGACGTGGTTGTCCATCGCCCGCCCGATCGGCGGCGACGTGGTCCACTCGCCGGTGCACTCCTTGGCCACCACGGTCACCGTGCACTCGGTCGGGCCGTACCCGTTGAGGAACCGGCAGTGCCGCGCCCACCGGGTGGTCAGCTCGCCGGTGAACGCCTCGCCGCCGACGAAGGCCACCCGCAGGTCCGGGAACCCGGCCGGGTCGAGCAGGTCCAGGATGGCCGGTGGCAGGTCCACGACGGTGATCCGTTCCCGGCGCAGCGCGGCGGACAGGGCGGTCACCGACAGCCGCTCGTCGTCGCCGGGCAGGTACAGCGCGGCGCCGGTCAGCAGGGCGGCGAAGATCTCGAACACCGACACGTCGAAGCCCAGCGACGCGTACTGGATGATCCGGTCCTCGGGCGTGAGCCCGAACATCCGCTGGACGGTCTCGACGAAGTGCACCGCGCCGGCGTGTTCGAGCTGCACCGCCTTGGGCACACCGGTGCTGCCGGAGGTGTAGATGGCGTATGCCAGCCGGTGCGGGTGCCCGGGAGAGGCGGCGAGCGGGGGCGCGGCGGGCCACGGCCGGTCCAGCCGGAACACGGGCGGACCGTCCGGTGGCAGCACCGGCTCGGTGCCGGCGTCGGTCAGGACCAGGACCGGATCGGCGTCGCGCAGCACCGCGGCGATGCGCTCGGCCGGATTGCCCGGGTCGATCGGTACCCAGTACCCGCCGGCCCGCAGCACGGCCAGGATCCCGATGACCGCCCGTGCGTCGCCGCGTCCGGTGAGGACCGCGACCGGGCGCTCCGCGTCCACGCCGCGGGCGCGCAGGGCGGCGGCCAGCTGCTCGACCTCGGTGGCCAGCTCGGCGTACGTCCGGCGTCCGGCGCCGTCGACGACCGCGACCCGGCCGGGATGCCGGGCGGCCGTCTCGGCGAACACCTCGGTGAGGGTGCGGGGGGTGCGCGGGATCTCGTCGGGCGCCCACTCGCGCATCAGGGTCTCGATGTCGTCCGGTGGCGGCGCCGGCGGCGCGGTGGCCGCCCGCAGTCCGGTGAGGAAGCTCGTCCGCCGGTCGGCCGGGATGCGGCTGAGCCGGCGCAGCAGCTCGCTGTCAACAGTCACCGCTCCTCCTCAGGAAATCGTGTTTACGGGAGTGACAGGGCGAACTTTACTGGAGTAATCTCCGATTCACTAGAGAAAGGAGGCGCCGTGGACTTCGGATTCGACTCGCACCAGAGCCGGCTGCGCGCCCGGGTTCGCGCCGTACTGGCGACGCCCGGTGTCCGCCGCGCGATCGACGACCTCGCGGCGGGCACCGGCGAACCCGACGAACGCCCGCTCTACCGGGCGATCGGCGCCGCCGGCGTCCTCGCTCCCGACTGGCCGGCCGAGTTCGGCGGCCTCGGCGGCGGGCCGATGAGCCTTGCGGTGGTCGCCGAGGAGCTGTCCCGGGCCGGCGTACCGGACACCCTGCACATCAACACCGTCCAGATCGTCGGGTCGGTGCTGCGCGCAATCGGCACGGCGGACCAGCAACAACGGTGGCTGCCCCGGTTCGCGGCCGGGGAGCGGTTCGCCTGCGTGCTCTACACCGAGCCGGAGGCCGGGTCCGACCTGGCCGCGCTGACCACCCGGGCCGAGCCGGCGCCGGGCGGGTACCTGGTGAGCGGCACGAAGATCTACAGCCTCAAGGCCGCCCTCTGCGACGTGGCGCTCGCCGCGGTGCGCACCGGCGACTCCGGATCCCGCTACGACGGCATCACCCTCGTCCTGATCGACCTGCACGCGCCCGGCGTCCGCGTGGCGCGGATACCCAGCCTCGCCGATGAGCATTTCCACCGGGTCGACCTGGATGCGGTGTTCGTTCCGGAGTCCGATGTGCTCGGTGAACCCGGCGCCGGCTGGGCCGCGCTCACCACGGCGCTGGCCATGGAACGCACCGGGCTCGACTACGCGCTCAAGGCGGCCCGTTGGTACGACACCGCCCGCGCCGCACTGACTCCCGGCGACGCCGCCGACAGCCTGGCCGACCTGGGCCGGCACGGCGCCCGCGTCGACGCCGCCCGGCTGCTCGCCTGGGCCGCGCTGGCCCGGCTGGAGGAGGACCGCTTCGACCCGGTGTTCGCGGCGATGGCCAAGCTGCACACCAGCGAGTCCGCCGCCGCGGTGGCCGAGTGGGGCGCCGCACTGCACGGCGCGGCCGCCGCCCCGGCCACCGGCCGCGCCCGCTGCCTCGAATCGGCCTGGCGGGAGGCGCCCGGCCTGACCATCTCGGCCGGCGTCTCCGAGGTGATGCTCGAACTGATCGCCGGATCCCTGTCCGGGAGCGCGCGATGAGGCCACTGCCCGACGCCCTGCACGACGAGCTGCGCGCGGCGCTGCGCCGGGCGCTGCACGACGTACCGCCGCGCGGCGACGTGCACGACCTGCTCGGCCGGCTCGGTCTGCACGGCCTCGAGATCGCGCCGGCCGCCGGTGGGCTCGGACTCGGGCTGAGCTACGGCGTCGTGGTGGCCGAGGAGCTCGGACGGGTTGCGGCGTGCGACACGTACCGGTCCGGATGCCTGGCCGCGGAGACCGGCCCGTCCGCCGCAGCCGAGGTCGCCGCGGGCGCGCGTCCACCGGCCGTGGCGCCGCCCCCGGCCGGCGGCGCACTGGTCCGCGCGCGGATCCGTCAGGCCGGCTACCTCGTCGGTCTGGCCGCCGGCGCGCACGAACTGGCGGTCCGGCGCAGCGGTGAGCGACGCCAGTTCGGCCGACCGATCGCCGCCTTCCAGGCCACCGGCTTCACCCTCGCCGCCGACCTGGTCCACATCGAGGAGGCCCGGTTGCTCACCGCGTACGCCGCCTGGCTGGCCGACCGGGACACCGCCGGCATCCCGGACTCCGCGGCCGACGAGCCGCGCGGCTGGCCGCCGGCCGACGGCGAACCGGAGCTGGCCGCGATCCAGGCCCTCGCCGTCGCCGCCGAGGCGGCCACCGGCGTCACCCGGCGGGCGCTGCACCTGCACGGCACGTACGGGCTCACCGGCGACGCCGCGATCCAGCACTACTACCGGCTGGCCGGGACGGAGGCGACCAGCCTGGGCCGGCCGGCCGCGCTGTGGCGGGCAGCCGGACACCGGCGCCTGACGGCGGGCCCCGACACCGAACACACGACCGCGGTCCTAGCCGCCGCGGGGAAGGGCGAGCGATGAACCCCTGGTTCCGGATCCACCAGCGAGACCCCGAGGCACCGATGCGGCTGTACTGCCTGCCGTACGCCGGTGGCAGCGCCTCCCTCTACCGTGGCTGGGGCGCCGGTCTGACCGGCGTTGCCGAGGTTGTCGCGGTGCAGTTGCCGGGACGGGAGAACCGGATCGGCGAGCCGCCGGTGGCCGCCATGTCCACCCTGGTCGAACGGCTCACCCGAGCGATGCGGGCCGAGCCGGCCCAGCCGTACGCGCTGTTCGGCTACAGCATGGGCGCGCGGGTGGCCCACCACGCCGCGCACGTCCTCACCGCAGCGGGCCGGCCGCCGGAACGGCTGTTCGTCGCCGCCTCGCCCGGCCCGGCCGCGCCACCCGGCCCGGCCGCGCACCACCTGAGCGAACCCGATCTGGTCGCCCACCTGCGCCGGCTCGGCGGTACCCCGGACGAGGTGCTGGACAGCGCCGAACTGCGCCGGCTGGTGCTGCCCGCGGTCCGTGCCGACCTGGCCGTGGTGGAGACCGCGGCCCGCCCGGCGGGCCCGCCGCTGTCCTGCCCGGTGCACGCCTTCGCCGGGCGCACCGACCCGGAGGCGTCACCGGACCGGATGGCCGCCTGGGCTGTGGAGACGTGCGGCGGCTTCGTCCTCGACACCTTCGACGCCGGTCACTTCTTCGTCCACGCCGACCCGGCCGGGCTGCTCGCGCGGGTCCGGGCCGATCTCGTCCCGGTCCCGGCCCGCCCGGTGGCCGCGCCGGCAGCCGTCGCCGCCTAGGAGGCCGTCATGGGCACCGACGATCCCGTCGTCATCCCGCACCCGCCGCGCTGGCCGGTCTACGACCGCGCGGCGGCCGACCGGGCCGCCGAGCTGATCCGGCGCGGCCGCTCCTTCGACTACGACCACGGGCCGGAGATCGCCGGCCTGGAGGCGGCGTTCTCCCGACGGCACGACGGGCGGCACGCACTCACCCTGAACTCCGGGACCAGCGCCCTGCTGGCCGCGTACTTCGCGCTCGGGCTCGGGCCCGGCGACGAGGTGATCGTGCCGACGTTCACCTTCCTCGCCACCGCCTCACCGCTGTTCCTGCTCGGCGCCGTGCCGGTACTCGTGGACAGCGATGGCCCGGACGGCACGGTGAGCGCGGCGAGCATCGAGCGGGCGGTCACGCCGCGGACCCGGGCGGTGGCGGTGACCCACCTGTTCGGGCACCCGGCGCCGATGGACGAGATCACCGCCATGTGCCGGCGGCGCGGGCTCGCCCTCGTCGAGGACTGCTCGCACGCGCACGGGTCCACGTACCGGGGCCGGCCCGTCGGCACCTTCGGCGACCTCGCCGTCTTCAGTATCGGCGGGCTCAAACTCGTCTCCGGCGGGATGGGTGGGGTGCTGCTCGCCCGCGACTCCCGGCACTACGACCTGGCCTGCCTGCTGACCGCCTTCAAGCAGCGCAGCGAACGCACCGTGCACGATCCGCGGCTGCGCCGGCTGGCCGACGTCGGGCTCGGCGGCAACCTGCGGATCAGCCCGCCCGCGGCGGTGCTGGCGCAGAGCCACCTGGACCGGATCGAGGAGCTGGTGGCCGCGAAACGCGCCAACGTGTACCGGCTGCTGGAGCCGCTGGTCGCGCACCCCGGGCTGACCGGTCCGGTGATCGCCCCGCACGTGACGATGGGCGGCTGGTACGACGTCGTCGTCACCGTCGACCCCGAGCGGGCCGGATTCAGCCGGGACGACCTCGTGGCGGTGCTGCGCCAGCAGGGTGTCAAGGCCGACGTGCCGGCCACCCGGCCGCTGCACCTGACCAGCATCTTCACCGGCGCCGAGCCCGGGCACCGGCGCCCGTACCCGCCGGCCGTGCTGGCCCGGCACTTCCGGCACCGTCGTGGCGATCTGCCGGTCGCCGAGGCGCTGCACGACGGCTGGGTCAGCCTGCCCGGGCCGTACTTCAACGACACCGCCGGAGCGCTGGTCGAGCCGTACCGGGCCGCGTTCCGGGCCGCCCTCGACCGGCTGGGGTCGGCCCGCCCGCCGGTCCCGGCCGCTGCCACGGCGGTGGTACCGGGATCTCGTGCGGCCGCGGGAGGAGTCCGATGATCCGTTCCACCGAACCGGCCGCGCACCTGGTCATGCCGGCGAGCGTCGGCGTCTGGTTTCCGCATTTCCTCGGCTCCGGCGGCCCGGACCGCACCCTGGTACTCGGCGAGGCGCCCGCCGTCGACGTCGGCGTGGTCCGCGACGCCCTGTCCCGGATCGGCTCCCGCCGGGTGGTGCTGCACTCGAGCCACGACACCCTCTACCGGGACCGGACCCTGGCGCAGGCACTCGCCGGATCCGGGTTCCGGCCGATCGCGCAGTCCGGCCGGGCCACCCGGATCGGGCTGGACAAGCGGTTGATGAAGGAGTTCTTCGACGCCTGCGGCTGCCCGGGCCTGCCCTGGACGACCGGCAACCGGCTGCCCGGGGTCGCCGGGGACCCGCTCGTCGTCATCAAGGACCGGCACGGCACGCAGAGCCGCGGGACCGTGCTGGCCCGGCTGAGCGACCGCGCTCCGGCCCCGGACGAGATCGCCGAGCTGTACGCCGACGGCGTCGAGTACTCGATGGTCGTCTTCCGGGACGGCGAGCGGGTGGTGACCCTGCCGCCGATCTGGAAGGGGCCGACCTCGACCGAGCTGGTGCCGCCCTGGCGCCGGTTGCGGCTGTGCCCGTACGAGTCGATCGACCCGGCCCTGGAACGCCGGCTGCGTGACGGCGCGCGGGCGCTCGCCGTCTCCGCCGACGCGGTCGGCCTGATCGAGATCGAGTACCTGGTCACCGCCGACGGCGTGGCCCGGGTCCTGGAGATCAACCCGCGCGTCTCCGGCACCATGCGGCTGGCCGCGATGGCCACCGGGCTGCCGATCTTCGCGCTGTACGACGACCACACGGTCAGCGGTGACGTCGTCGCCACCGGCCATGCCGCCGAGGTGCCGTACCGGGGCGACCCGTTCTGCGACCCGGCGGGCGGCGTCTTCGCCACCTCACGGCTCACCGTCGTCGCCGACGACCCCGGCCGTGCCCTCGACAAGCTGCGCCGCTGTGCCGGCGTGCCTGCCGTTGCCACCCCGGCAGCGGCCTGATCAGTTCGCCAGGAGGTTCACCGATGATCACCGAACTCGCACCCGCGACCACCCCGCCTCCCGAGCCGGCCCCCGAGCCGGCCCCGCCGCGCGACCACTCCAAGCGTGACTTCCGGCTGCTCTGGTTCGGGCAGGGCGTGTCCACGATCGGCAGTGAGATCACCGAGATCGCGCTGCCGTTCACCGCCCTGGTCTTCCTGGGGGCGTCGGCCACCGAGATCGGCATCCTCAGCGGCCTGAAGGACCTGGCCGGGCTGGTGCTGACCCTGTTCGCCGGCGTCCTGGTCGACCGGATGCGCCGCCGCCGCCTGATGATCGCGGCCGACCTGGGCCGTTTCCTCGCACTCGGCATCATCCCGCTACTGGCGCTCGGCGGCATCCTCTCGATGCCGATCCTCTACGTCGCCGCCTTCGTGGTTGGCTGCCTGACGGTCGTGTTCAACCTGGCGTACCCGGCGTTCGTGGGGTCCCTGCTGGAGAACGACCGGCTGATCAACGCGAACAGCAAGCTGGAGGGCACCCAGCAGATCGCCGGCGTCGTCGGTCCCGGTCTCGGCGGCATTCTGGTGCAGGCGCTGCGCGCCCCGTTCGCGATCGCTGTGGACGCGCTCAGCTTCCTGCTGTCCGCGCTGAGCCTCAGCGCGATGCGGCACCGCGAGTCCGAGGACGACCTGATCCGCGGCGAGACCGGCGGGGTCCGCGGCGTCTTCCGGGACATCAAGGAGGGCCTGGCCGCCACGTTCGGGAACCCGCACCTGCGCGCCCTGGCCGCCGAGGCCGCGACGTTCAACCTCTTCTCCCAGATCGTCATGGTGCTGTTCCTGGTGTACGCCAGCCGCGACGTCGGCCTCAGCGCCGGTGTCATCGGGGTGGTCTTCGCCGTCGGCAGCGTCGGCGGGACCCTCGGCGCCCTGATCACCGGCAAGCTGGTGGACCGGATCGGGGTCGGCCCGGCGCTGGTCTGGTCGACCGCGCTGACCGTCGCCCCGATGGTCGCCCTGCCGTTCATCAGCGGGCCGAAGCCGGTGCAGGCCGTGCTCTTCGGCGCGGTCTACCTGATCGTCGGACTCGGCATCGTGATCTCCGCGATCACCAGCATCACGATGCGCCAAACCATCACGCCGAGTCGAATGCGCGGCCGGGTCAATGCCAGCTTCCGGTTCGTCACCATCGGCGTCATCCCGATCGGCGCGGTCGGCGCCGGCCTGCTCGGCGACTGGATCGGTCTGCACAACGCCCTGTACGTGTCGGCCGTCGGCACGCCGCTGGCGCTGCTGTGGCTGATCTTCTCGCCCGTGCCCAAGGTCCGCACCCTGGACGAGATCACTCCGAAGGAGAACCGATGACCGCCGCGATCAGCGACCCGGCCGCCAACGCCGGAGGCTGCGACCACGGGTACGCCCTGACGCCGTGCCTGTGGGGCGTCGAGCCCGAGCCGTACGTCGAAGCGTTGGACCGTCACGTCACGCTGGACGGCGCCCGCGCGCTGGACGCCGGCTGCGGAGAGGGCCGCAACACCGCCTTCCTGGCCCGTGCCGGCGCGAGCGTGGACGCGGTCGACATCTCCGAGCTGGCCCTGGAGCACGCCCGCCAGCTCTGGCCGGACGAGCCGCGGATCACCTGGGGGATGGCGGACGTCTCGCTGGCCGTCCCGGGCGGCGGCTACGACGTCGTGGTCTGCGACAGCGTGCTGCACTGGAACTCCAGCCTGGACCAGGCCCGGCGAACCGTCCGGAACCTCCAGGCGGCGACCCGGCCGGGCGGGGTGCACGTGCTCTGCTCGTTCAACGACCGGGCGCAGCAGTTGGACCGGCACGTCAATCCGCCCCGGCTGCTGCCCGCGCACCAGGAGTACCTGCGCATGTACACCGGCTGGGAACTGTTGCGGGTCGAGGACATCACGATCATCTCGTCGCACGCGGACGTGCCGGAGCCGCACACGCACTCGGTCACCAAGATCCTGGCCGCCCGGCCGCGCTGAGGACGAGGAGGACGTGATGCTCGACTCCCCGACGGTTGCCGCCGGGCCGGTGCCCCTCTCGTACGCCCAGGAGCAGCTCTGGTTCATCGAGAACCTGTCCCCGGCGGCGCGGCTGTACAACGAGCTGTGGCAGCTGCGGCTGGACGGCGACCTCGACGTCGGCCTGCTCGGCCGGGCGCTGGACGCGGTGGCGGAGCGGCACGAGTCGCTGCGTGCCACGTTCCCGACCGAGAACGGTACGCCGGTGTGCCGGTACCTGGCATCCCTGTCACTGACCACCGGCCCGGCACACGACCTGGGGCACCTGCCGGCGGACGAGCGCCGCCCGGCGGCCGAGCGGATCGCCCGCGAGTTCGCCGACCGCCCGTACGACATCGCCGCCGGGCCGCTGACCCGTAGCATGCTGCTGCGCCTCGGCCCGCGCGAGCACCTGCTCCTCATCGGGTGTCACCACCTGGTCGCCGACGGGGAGTCGTTGACGCTCATCCGGACCGAGCTGGACGAGCTGATGACGGCCGAGCTGACCGGCCGACCGCCGGTGCTGCCACCGCCGGCCGCCCGGTTCGCCGACCACGTGGCGCGGCAGCGGGCGGCACTGGCCGGCGGGGAGCGCAGCGAGGGGCAGGCGTACTGGCGGGATCGGCTCTCCGGCGCCCCCGCACTGCTCGACCTGCACAAGGGACGGCTCCGGCCGGCGGTGAAGTCCGAGCACGGCGAGCGCGAGCGGTTCGACCTGGATCCGGCGTCCGCCCGCAGTCTGCTCGACTTCGCGATGCGGGAGAGCAGCACCCCGGCCTGCGTGCTGATCGCGGCGTTCGCGGCGGTGGCGCACCGGCATACCGGGGACGACGACGTGATCATCGGCACCGCCTGCGCGGGACGGAGCCCAGGCGGCTTCGACGACGTGGTCGGGTTCTTCGCCAACACCCTGCCGCTGCGACTGCGTCCGCACCCGGACTCGTCCTTCCGCGGCCTGCTCGCCGAGACCACGGACGCGGTGCTGGACGCACTGGAGTTCGAGGAGGTGCCGTTCACCAGCATGGTCGAGGGCCTCACCGGCCGGGACCCGAGCATCCCGCCGCTGGTGCAGGTGATGGTCACCCAGTCGCCGAAGGTGGCCGACGGCGTGCCGTTCGGCCCGGTCCGGGCCACCGAGGAGCAGATTCCGCGCGGCCGTGCCCGCTTCGACCTGCTGATCGAGGCCGAGGTCGGCCCGGGCGACGTGACCCTGTGGGTGGAGTACGACGACGCGCTGTTCGAGGCGGCGTACGTGCGTACCCTGATCCGGCACCTGGAAGCGGTGCTGCGCGCCGGGTGCGCGGACCCGGAACTCGAGTTGGGCCGGTTGCCGATGCTGGGTGCGGAGGAGCGGTCCTGCTCGGATCGGGAGGTGCTGATCGGCGACTGCGTGGCCCCCGACTTCGCGCTCGGTCGGCTGCACCGCGCCGGAGCGGGCGGGCGCATCGACGACGTGCTCGTCCCGCCGGGCCCGGACACCGGCCGGGTCGGGTACCGGCGGCCGGGTGGCGTCGTGGTCGACCTGGGCCCGGCGGACCGGTTCCCGGTCATCGGCGGCATCACCGTGCCGCTGGACGAGGTCGCCGCGCTGCCGCCGGACGCCGTCCCGCGGTACGCCTCCGCCGCCCGGCAGCCGGGTGCCGAGCCGGACCTCGACGACCCGCCCGGCCTCGACACGGTCCGGCCGGCGCTGCTCGCACTGTGGCGCCGGGAGCTCGGCGACCCCGGGTACGGCCCGCACGACGACGTGTTCGAGCACGGCGGCCACTCGATGATGGTGGCCCGGCTGGCCCTGCTGGCCCGTGACGAACTGGGCATCGAAGCGCCGATCCGGGCGATCTTCGAACACCCCACGGTGGACGGTCTGGCCCGGGTGATCTGCCAGGGGCAGCCGGACGCCGTGCAGGCCCTGCAACTGCTGGCCGGGCTCAGCCGCGACGAGTTGGACGCCCTGCTGCCGGCCGCCGCCGAACCGGCCGCCGCCGATCCCGGTCCGGCCCCGCTGACCGGGGCGCAGCGGCAGATCTGGGTGATGGAGCAGCTCGCCCCCGGCGGGCCGACGTACAACATCCCGCTGGAGTTCGACCTGACCGGCGCGCTCGATCCGGATGCGCTCGCGGCGGGGTTCGCCGCGGTGACCGTCCGGCACGACGCGCTGCGGTGCCGGTACGAGTGGACCGCTGACGGCCCCGTGCAGCAGGTCGTGCCCGGCGCCGGACCGGAGCTGGAGGTCCACGACCTCACCGGCCTCGGCGAGCAGCGGGCCCTGGCGGCCGCCGACCGGCTGGCCCGCGAGCAGGCGGCGTCCGGGTTCGACCTGCGCACCGAGTTCCCGGTCCGGGCCCAGTTGGTGCTGGCCGGGCCGGCCCGGGCCCGGCTGCTGGTGGTGTTCCACCACATCGCCGTGGACGAGGTCGGCCTGTACACGTTCCGGCGGGATCTGGTGGCCGCGTACCGGGCGGCCCGGGACGGCCGGCCGGCGGCGCTGCCGGCGCCCGCGCTGACCTGGACCGAGTACGCCCGGTGGGAGCGCGACTGGCTGGCCGGCCCGGCCGGGGACCGCCAGCGCGACTACTGGGCCGCTGCGCTGCGCGGCGTGCCGGAGCTGCGACTGCGCACCGACCTGGTGGCGCCGGAGGGGCTGAGCTTCGCCGGTGCCCACTACGACCGGGTGCCGTCGGTGCCGCTGATGAGCGCGGTCCGGATGCTGGGTACGGAGCTGTCGGCCACGCCGTTCGTGGTGTTCGCGGCGGCGTGCGCGGTGCTGCTGTCGCGGCTGTCCGGGCAGCAGGAGTTCGTGGTCGGGGCGCCGGCCGAGAACCGGCAGCGCGCCGACGCGCGCGAACTCGTCGGGTGCTCGGTCAACGTGCTGGCGCTGCGGGTCCGGGTGCCGTCCGGGGCCACGTTCGCGGAGGTCGTCGCCGGGGTCCGGGAGGTGACCATCGACGCGTACGACAACCAGGGCCTGCCGTTGCCGGACGTGGCCCGGCTGCTCGGCGTGCGGCGCGAGGCGAACCGGCTGCCGCTGGTTCAGGTCACCGTGGCCTGGCAGCACGGCGACGACATCAACCTGGACCTGCCGGGCTGCGCGTCGACCTGGCGGTACGTCTCCAGCGGCGCGTCCCGGTACGACATCTCGTACACCGCCATGCAGCGCGGGGACGAGCTGGAGCTGGGCGCTGAGTACAACAGCGCGCTCTGGTACGCCGAGTCGATCGATGCTCAGCTCGCCACGCTGGAGCGGATCGTCGTCGGCGCGGCCGCTGCGCCGGCCACCGCGGTATCAGAGCTTGGCTGACACCGCACAGGACTGGGGCGGTCATCCACAGTGGATGACCGCCCCCTTTTTTTGCGTCAGACGTCGACCCGGTCGAAGACCGCCCGCACCTGGCGGCACGCCTCCAGCAGCTCGGCCACCCGGCCCGGCGGGTACATCTGGTCGCCGTCGCCCGGGCGGTAGAGCCGCTCCGGGCGCAGGAACGATTCCAGCAGGATGCCGTCGGCGCCGAACGCGAAGGCGGCCAGTGCGGCCGGCGCGATCGCGTGCCGGCGTCCGGTGCTGTGGCTGGGGTCGAAGACGACCGGCAGGTCGCACCGCTGCCGGACGGCCAGGATGGCGCCGAAGTCGGGCTGGAAGGCCAGCGAGTCGTCGAAGGTCGCCACCCCGCGGGCACACAGCACGATCGCCCGGTTGCCGCGGCTGAACACGAACTCGGCGGCGCGCAGCCAGTCCGACACCGACGAGCGCAGCCCGCGCATGAGCAGCACCGGCCGGTCGATCGTGCCCAGTTCGGCCAGCAGCGCCCGGTTGGACATGTTGCGGGTGTCCACCTGCAGGCAGTCGGCCACCTCGGCGACGACCTGCACGTCCCGCGGATCCAGCACCTCGGTCACCACCGGCAGGCCCACCTCGGCCCGGATCGCCGCCAGGTCAGCCAGCCCGCCGCGCCCCTTGCCCTGGAAGTGGTACGGGCTCGAGCGCGGTTTGAACAGTCCCATCCGCAGCGCCCGGGCGCCCTGGGCGCGCAGCACGTGCGCCGTCTCCAGGGTGTCCGGCACCGACTCCAGGGCGCACGGTCCGGCGGCGCACCACACGTCGCCGCCGCCGACCACGGCCCGGCCGATCCGCACCTGGTCGGGCGCCACCCGGCTCTCCCGGCCGACGAGCCAGTACCCGCGGTCGGTGGTGCTGTGCTCGGCGAGCACCACCTCGGCGGTGGCCGCGTCGAGCGGGGGCA
Source organism: Plantactinospora sp. KLBMP9567 (assembly GCF_033446045.1). Lineage (NCBI taxonomy): Bacteria > Bacillati > Actinomycetota > Actinomycetes > Micromonosporales > Micromonosporaceae > Plantactinospora > Plantactinospora sp. KLBMP9567. The sequence continues at coordinate 61,900 of NZ_JAWQRR010000002.1, forward strand.
CCCGCGACTCGTCGCCGCTGACCACGACGAAGGTGCGGCCGGCCAGGCCGACGGCCCAGGCGGCGACGTCCGGGCAGGCCCGGAGCCGGCCGACCAGCCGGTCGATCACGGCGCCCGGCGTTCCGGGCATCATCTCGTAGAGCATGGTGTCAGGCGCGCAGCCGCCCGGCCAGGGTGGCCGGGGTGGGATTCTGGAAGATCACGCGCAGCGGCACCCGCTTGCCGAGCAGTGCCCGCAGGCGCTGGGCCAGCCGCGCTCCGGTCAGCGAGTCCCCGCCGAGGTGGAAGAAGTTGTCCTCGGCGCCCACGCCGGTGCGGCCGAGCACCTCGCCGAAGGCGTCCGCGATCCCGGCCTCGAGCTCGTCCCGCGGTTCCCGGTGCTCCCCACAGCGGGCCATCGACACCCAGTCGGGCGAGGGCAGGGCGGCGCGGTCCACCTTGCCGTTCGGGGTCAGCGGCATCCGGTCCAGGAAGGTCACGGCCGCCGGGACCAGGTAGGCGGGGAGTCGCTCGGCGAGGTACGCGACGATCCGGGCCGCGTCCGGGCGGGGATCCGCGACGACGTACCCGACGAGCCGCCGGTCAGCGCCCTCGGTCCCGCCCTCGACCGCGACCACCGCGGCGTCCCGGATCCCGGGCAGCTTCAGCAGCTCGGCCTCGATCTCGGCCGGCGACACCCGGAACCCGCGGATCTTGATGTCCCGGTCGGTGCGGCCGTGGTGCTCCAGATGCCCGTCGGAGCGAATCCGGCCGAGGTCGCCGGTGCGGTACAGCCGGGTGCCGGGCCGCCCGTACGGGTTGGGCACGAACCGGTCCGCGGTCAGGCCGGCCGCGCCGAGGTAGCCGCGGGCCAGCTCCGGGCTGTCGACGCAGATCTCGCCGATCGCCCCGGGCGGCACGGCGCGCAGCGCGGCGTCCAGCAGGTGCAGGCGCACGTCCGGCCAGGGCCGCCCGACCGGGGGCAGCCCGGCCCGGTCGGCGGCGGTGGCGGTGCGGTTGGTGAGCCGGCCGTCCCACGGGACCAGGCTGCTGGTGACCCCGTTCGCCTCGGCCGAGCCGCACGAGACGGCCACCTCGAACGGCAGCGAGGCGGACGCCCAGCGGCGCACGGTGTCACTGCCGATGGTGACCAGCCGTAGATCGGTGTCGGCCGGCCAGTCCAGGTTGACCATCAGCTCGGCCAGCGGCATCGGCAGGAAGGCCTTGGTGACGGCGTACCGCAGCAGCCAGTCGCGCAGGTCCTCGACGTCGGCGACGATGCCGGCGGGCGCGGCGTGCACGCTGGCGCCGGCCGCCAGGTACGGCCAGATCTCGCCGACCACGGCCGACGAGCCGGGCGGAGAGATCCACGCGGCCCGGTCGTCGGCGGTGATCCGGTGCCCGGCCTGATGGGTGGCGATGCTGTGCGCGACCGAGCGGTGCAGCACGCCCACCCGCTTGGGCTCGCCGGTCGACCCCGAGGTGTGCACCAGGTACGCGAGGTTGTCCAGGTGTACCGGCACGTTGAGGTCGTCGGGCCCCTGCCGGTCGATCTCCGGCCGGTCGGTGTCGAGCAGCACGGCGGGCAACTCGGGCAGCCGGCGGCGCAGGTACTCCAGGGTGAGCACCAGCCGCGGCCGGGTCGCGGCGGCCACGGTACGAAGCCGCTGGTCGGGATGTCCGGGGTCGAGCAGCACTGCGGCGCCGCCGGACTTCAGTACGGCGAGGAAGCCGACCAGCATCTCCAGCGAGCGCTCCATCAGCAGGGCGACCGGCTGCTCCGTACGCACACCGGCGGCGCGCAGGGTGCGGGCCAGCCGGTTGGCCCGGGCGTTGAGGTCGCGGTAGGTCAGCCGCTCGCGGCCGGCGGTGGCGGCCAGCGCGTGCGGGGTGCGCTTGGCCCGCGCCTCGATGAGGCGGTGCACCAGGGTGGTGCCGTCGGCGGGCGCCTCGGCGGGCTCCGGGATGGTCAGGGCGGGCCGGGGGAGTTGGGTGGTGGTCATCCGATGGTCTCCATCTCCGAGCCGGCGAGGCCGGCGTTCTCCAACTCCGAGCCGGCGACGAGACCGGTGACGAACAGGTCGAGCAGCCGCGCCGGGGCGTCGAGAAAGGTGTGGTGGCCGCCGTCGAGCACGATCCGGCGGCTCGGGGTGCCGTAGCGCTCCCAGCCCTCCGTGCGCCACGGCTCGACCTCGGCGTCGTCGGTCCAGGCGATCGCGGTCAGCGGACCGTCCAGCACGGTCCGGGTCTCCGGCCGGTAGCGCCGGTTCACCGCCAGGTCGGTGGTGAGCACGTCCAGGCAGAGCTCGACCAGGTCGGGCACCGGGGTGGAACCGGTGCGCCGCATCAGCTCGGCGACCTCGGTCCGTAGCGCGTCCCGGCCCATGCCGAGGAACCGCCCGCACGGGCCCTCGTCAGGCGCCACCTGGGACGACACGAAGACGTGGGCGGGGCGGTGCGCGCCGGTGCGCTGCAGCTCCACCGCGGTCTGGTATGCGAGCAGCGCCGACCCGCAATGCCCGAAGAACCCGTACGGGCGGTCCAGCTCCGGCCGTAGCGCGGCGGCCACCGCGGCGGCCAGCTCCTCGTACGTGTCCGGAACGGGCTCCCGCATCCGGTTCTCCCGGCCGGGTAGCTGCACCGGGCACAGCTCGATCCCGCCGACGAAGCGCGGCCAGGACCGGTACATGCTGGCGCCGCACCCGCTGTAGGGCAGGCAGAACAGCAGCGCCGCGGACTCGGCCAGGGGCGCGCGGGTGAGCCACTTGCCGGTCACAACGTCACCTCCCGCAGCCGGGCGGTGATGGTGAGGTGCTTGTACCCGGCGATGAAGTTGGAGACCATCCGCTGCGGCTCGCCCGTCACCTCGTACGACTCGATCCGGTCGAACAGCTCGGCGAAGAGCGGTCGCAGGGTGGCCCGGGCAACGGCGTGCCCGATGCAGTAGTGCGGCCCGGCGCCGAAGGTGATGTGCCGGTTGGGTTTGCGGCGTACGTCGAACCGGTGCGGCCGGTCGAAGACGCGCTCGTCCCGGTTGGCCGATCCGAGCCAGGCCACCACCGGGTCGCCGGCCCGGATCCGTACCTCGGCGATCTCGCTGTCCACAATGGCGTGACGCATCAAGTGGTTGGCCGGGGACACCCAGCGCAGCGCCTCCTCGATGCCGGAGGCGAGCAGCTCCGGGCGGCTGGCCCAGTCCCGGTAGCCGCCACTGCGGTCGAGCTCGGCGAGCGCGCCGACCGGGACGTGCGGGGTGGTGGTGTTGGCGCCGACGATCAGGCTGTAGCAGTTGGACACGATCTCGCTCGACCCGAGCGGCCGGCCGTCCACCTCGGTGGCGACGAGCCGGCTGATCAGGTCCTCGCCCGGGGCCCGGCGGCGATCGTCCAGCAGGTCCTGGAAGTACGCGAACAGCTCGCGGTGCGCCTCCCGTAGGGTCTCACCGGGTCCGCCGGGCAGCGCGTACTCGGGATCGTCCGGCGCGATGGCCATGTTGGTGAGCCGGGTCAGCCGCGGCCAGTCGGCGCGTGGCACGGCCATCAGCGTGCCGGTCACGGCCATTGGCAGGTCGGTGAGCAGGGCGGCCACGTCGACCGGGGTGTTGTCGGTGATCGCGGCGAGCAACTGCCGGATCTCCGCCCGGATCATGCCGTCGTGGGTCTCCAGCGACCGCTTGGTCATCGCGCGCTGCAGCCGGTCGCGCATCTGCGAGTGCCGGGGCGGGTCGGTGACCGCGATCTGCCGACCGCCGGCCGGATCGCCGCGTCCGAGCACGGTCAGCAGCGATCCCTCCTCGGAGGTGAACAGATCGTGCCGGCGCAGCACGTGGTCGACGTCGGCGTACCGGGTCACCGACCAGAAGCCGAGATCCGGGCCGACCTGCTGCCAGTGGACCGGGTCGTGCTCGCGTAGGCCCTGCCAGATCGGGTGCGGGTCCCCGTGGGCGTACAGGCCGGGGTCGATCAAATCGAGGGTCGCGGCGGCGCCGAAGCCGAACGGGCAGCGGCCGGTGGCGGGTACGGCGGTTGCGGTCATGCCGCCACCGCCAGGGTGTCCCGGAGCTCGTCGACGACCGCCGCGAGCCGGCGGATGGTCGCGTCGCGGTAGAGCGTGCGGGCCGGGATCCGGACCGCGAACCGGCGGTGCAGTTCGCCGACCAGTTCGGCGGCGAGCAGCGAGTGCCCGCCGAGCTCGAAGAAGTCGTCGTCCACGCCGATCGGCTCGACCTGGAGGGCGTGGCCCCACAGATCGACGAGCTCGGCCTCGGTGGCCGTGGACGGCGGGTGGTAGTCACCCTCCGCGGTACGGGGCGCGCGAACCGCGGCGGGCAGCCGGGAGCGGTCCACCTTGCCGTTGGTGGTGAGCGGCATCCGGTCCAGCGGCAGCACGGCGGCCGGGATCATGTACTCGGGCAGCTCGGCGCGCAGGCTGCGACGGAGCGCGGCGGCGGTCTCCGGCCCGTCGGCGCCGGCCAGCACGACGTACCCGACCAGCCGGGTCCCGGTCACCGGGTCGGTCTGCGCGACCACGGCCGCGTCGGCCACCTCCGGGCGGCGGCGCAGGGTCTGCTCGATCTCGCCCGGCTCGACCCGGAAGCCGCGGACCTTGACCTGCTGGTCGTCCCGGCCGAGGTACTCGATCGCGCCATCGGGGCCGACGCGGACCCGGTCGCCGGTGTCGTACATCCGGTCACCGGGGGCGCCCCACGGGTCGGGCCGGAACTTCTCGGCGGTGAGCCCGGGGTGGCCCAGGTACCCGCGGGCCAGGCCGCGGCCGGTGGCCCACAGCCGCCCCTCGGTGCCCTGCCGCACCGGGCGCAGCTCGTCGTCCAGGACCCGAACGCCGGTCCCGTCGATCGGGCGCCCGATCGGGGTGCTCCCGGCGGCCGGGGCGGTCGTGCTGGTCCAGCAGGTGGTGAAGGTGGTGTTCTCGGTCGGGCCGTACCCGTTGGTGAAGGTGAGCCCGGGCACCGCCTCCAGGACCTGGGCGATCTGCCGTGGCGCGACCACGTCTCCGCCGGCCAGCAGGTGCCGGACGCCGCGCAGGGCGTCGGGGGAGGTGCGGGCGAGCTGATGGAAGATCCCGGCGGTGAGCCACAGCACCGTGACACCCTCGTCCGCGACCGTCGCGGCGATGCTCGGCGGGGTGACCGGGCCGGGCGGGTGCAGGGCGAGCCGCCCGCCGGTGGTCAGCGGTGCCCAGATCTCCAGGGTGGACGCGTCGAACGCGACCGGGGACGCCTGCAGGAACACGTCGTCCGGTCCGAAGCTCGCCCAGCGGGTGTCGTGCACCAGCCGGACGACCGCGTCGTGTGGCACGGCGACACCCTTGGGGCGGCCGGTGGATCCGGAGGTGTAGCTGACGTACGCCAGCGTGCCGGGCGAGACCGGCACCGGGACGGCGGGCCCGGCGGCGGGGCCGGTCAGGGGCAGCACCGGCACCGCCGGGTCGCCGGGCGGGATATGCCCGGATCCGGTCAGGATCGCGGCCGGTGCGGCGTCGCCGAGGATCCAGGCCAGTCGCTCGGCGGGCGCGGACGGGTCGGCCACGAGATATCCCGCGCCGGCCTTGAGGACGCCGAGCAGTGCGGCGATCAAATCAGGGGAGCGGTCGGCGAGCACCGCGACGACGTCGTCGGCCCGGGTGCCGGCCGCGATCAGTCGGGACGCGACGGCGTCGGACGCCCGGTCCAGGTCGCGGTAGGTGAGTGAGTGGTCGCCGGCGCTGACCGCGGTGGCGTCCGGCCGGGCCTGAACCTGGCGGACGACGAGATCCACGATGTGTGGCGGAAAAGAGTGGGTCACGGCTCTCCCTCCGGGGGTGCGGGCCACACGAGACGGCGGCCGCCTGGGAGTTGACTGTAGTTATGCTTACTGGGGTTGACAATGGAGCCGTAAGAAATAACTCTAGTTAACATCTAGGAGCGACGGAAGGAGACGACATGACGCCCCCGGAGAACGACGAGCAGTTCACCGTCGTCCGCAACGAGGAGGAGCAGTACTCCGTCTGGTGGAGCGACCGGACGCTACCGGCCGGATGGCTCGACGCCGGCTTCACCGGCACCCGCCAGGAATGCCTGGACCACATCGATCGGGTGTGGACCGATCTGCGGCCGGCCAGCCTTCGCCGGTTCATGACCGCCAACCGGGCGGCATGACCGGGGCCGAACCCGCCGCCTCGGTCACCTGGGAGCAGGTGCTCGCCTTCCGCCTAGGGCGGCACCTGCTCGCCGGGGACCCCGGCGATGCGGGACACACCGTCACCGGCGTCGCGTCCCGGCTGTGCGGCCTGCACGCGCAGATCGCCTCCTGCGCCGAACTCGCGGTCACGGTCCGGTCGGACAAGCTCGGACCGGCTGACGTGGCCGCCGCGGTGACCGACCGCGCGCTGGTGAAGACCTGGGCCATGCGCGGCACGCTGCACCTGCTGCCGGCCGCGGAAATGCCACTGTGGACCGCGGCCGGCCGGATGCGCCGCGGGCACCTGACCCCGTCGTGGCTGCGCTACCAGGGCATCACCCGGGACGAGCTGGACGCGATCCAGGCGGCGATCCCGGAGGCGCTGTCCGGCACCGAGCTGACCCGCGAGGAACTGGCCGTCGCGGTGTCCGACCGGATCGGCCGACCCGAGATGGCCGAGCGGCTGCGCTCCGGATGGGGTGACCTGTTCAAGCCGTCCGCGTACCGCGGCGACCTGTGCTTCGGCAGCGGACGCGGGCGCAACGTCACCTTCGTCAACCCCCGGGACTGGGTGGACGCCGAGTGGGACTCGATCGCCCCCGACGCCGCTCTGGCGGAGGTGGTCCGCCGGTTCGTGGCCGCGTACGGGCCGGTGGCCCGGGAGGACTTCGCCCGCTGGTGGGGCTGTCAGCCGGCCGAGGCCGGACGGGCGATGGCCGCGCTCGGCGACGAACTCACCCCGGTCGACGTGGCGGGGCATCGCGGCTTCGTCCGCGCCGCCGACCTGGCGGAGCTGGTGACCGCCGCGCTGCCCCGCGGACCGCACGCCCGGCTGCTCCCCGGCTTCGACCCGTACGTGGTGGCCGCCTGCCCCCGCAACCACGAGGCGCTGCTGCCGCCGGAGCGCAAGGAGGAGATCTACCGGCCGCAGGGCTGGATCTCCGCGGTGCTGCTCGACCGTGGGCGCATCTGCGGAGTCTGGAGGCACGAGCAGAGCCGTGCCGCAGTGACCCTGTCGCTGCAGGGCTTCGGCACGGTCCCGGCCCGTACCCGCAAAGCCTTTGGCGCCCGCGCCGAGTCCCTCGCCCGCGCCCTCGGCGGCACCGCCCGCACCGTCTGGGCCGACGCCTGAACCCACCGAACGCAGGAGACCCCATGTCCGCACCGACGCTGACCGGCGACCGACGCCGGATCCTCGCCGAACGCCTGCTCGCCCGGCAGGCCCGCCCGGTACCGCGCCGCGACCCGGCGGCCCCGGCGCCGTTGTCCTTCGCGCAGCAGCGTCTCTGGCTGGCCGACCGGATGGCCACCCGGCCGGAGCAGTTCTGCGTCCCGCTGGCCGTGCGGCTGAGCGGCCCGGTCGACGCGGACCGGCTCCGGGACGCCTTCCAGTCCGTCGTCGACCGGCACGAGGTGCTCCGGACGCGGTACCGGCCGGGCGCCGACGGGCCGGTGCAGATCGTGGCGGCCAGCGCGGCCGTGGACTTCGCGGTGGACCCGGACCTGGACCCGGCAACGGCCGCCGAGTACCGCTACGACCTGGAGACCGACCTGCCCCTGCGGGTGCGCCTCATCCCGCACGGCCCGCACGACGCCGTGCTGGTGCTCACCGTCCACCACATCGCCTCCGACTCGTGGTCGGTCGGCCTGCTCTTCGACGAGGTCCGCGAGGCGTACGCGGCCGGGCTGGCGAACCGCCCGGCCGACCTGCCCGAGCTGCCGGTCCAGTACGCCGACTACGCCCTGTGGCAGCACGCCCAGGCGCGCGGCGACCGCCTGCCGGCGCGGGTCGAAGCGGCCCGGCGGGCGCTGGAGGGCGCTCCGGACAGCCTGGAACTGCCGCACGACCGGCCCCGCCCGGCCACCCGCACCGGCCTGGGCGCCTTCCACCGCAGCACACTGCCGCCCGGCCTGGCCGCGCGGGTGCACGCCGCCGCCCGGGCCGCGAAGGTCAGCCCGTTCACCCTGCTGCTCGCCCTGTACCGGGTGCTGCTCGGCCGGCACGCCGGGACCGGCGACGTGGTGATCGGCATCCCGGCCGCCGGGCGCGGCCGGCCCGAGATCGACCGGCTGATCGGGTGCTTCCTCAACATGCTGGTGGTGCGCGGCGACACCGGCGCCGCCGGGACGGTGTCCGAGCTGATCGCCGCCGAGCACCGTCGGGTACTCGCCGCCTTCGAGGCCGAGGTGCCGTTCGAGCGCCTCGTCGAAGCGGTCGCGCCGGCGCGCGGTACCGGCGTGACACCGCTGTTCCAGACCACCTTCTCGTACCGGCCCGCCGAGCCCGCCCTGGGCTCGCTGGGTCGGGCTGCCGTCACCCCGTACGACCTGCCCGGCGGCGTCGCGCTGTACGACCTCGCCCTGGACCTGACCGGTACAGCCGACGGAGGGATCGCCGCGGTGTGGGCCTACGACGACGAACTCTTCGACGCCGGTACGGTGGCCGCGCTGGCCGGGCGCTTCTCCGGCCTGGTCGCCGCCGCGGTGGCCGCTCCGGCCGGCCTGGTCGCCGACCTGCCCGTGCTGACCCCGGTCGAGCACGACGACCTGCTGCGCCACGGCCGGGCCGGCGTCTGCGGCGAAGACGCCGGCGCCGACCTGTGCACGGCGGTGTGGTCTGCCGGACCCGGCCCGGCGGTGTCCGATGCGTTCGGTGAGCGCGACCACGCGTGGCTCACCGGGTACGCCGACCGCCTCGCCGCCCACCTGCAGAGCCTCGGCGTGCGGTCCGGCGACCGGGTCGGCGTGCTGGTCGGCCGGCGGGCCGAGTTGCCCGCGGTGCTGCTCGCCGTGGCCCGTACCGGCGCCGCCTGGGTGCCGCTCGACCCCGCGCATCCGGTAGACCGGCTGCGCTACGTGCTGGACGACTGCGGCGCCCGGGCGCTGGTCACCGACGGCGCGCCGGCCGGGCTGGCGGACGGGATCCCGGTGGTCGAGGTGGACGCGGAACGCCCGGACGCGGTCCCGGATCCGGTGCCGCGCTCACCCGAGCGGCCCGCGTACCTGATCTACACGTCCGGGTCGACCGGTCGGCCCAAGGGTGTCGCGGTACCGCACGCCGCCCTGTCCCGGGTGTTCCGCGCGCTCCGCGAGGAGCTGCGGTTGGGGCGGCACACCCGGTTCGTGGCGGTCAGCACCGTCGCGTTCGACGTCGCACAGCTCGAACTGCTGCTGCCGCTCACCGCGGGCGGTCACGTCTACGTCGCCGACGCCGTGCAGGCGACCGAGCCCGGCGCGCTCGCCGCCCTGATCGACGCGTGGCGGCCCAGCACCGTGCACGCCACGCCGTCGCTGTGGCGCCTGCTGGCGCAGCTCGACTGGCGGCCCGACCCCGGCATCCAGGTGCTCTGCGGCGGCGAGGCGATGCCGGCCACCGTCGCGGCCTGGCTGAGCGAGCACGTCGCCGAGGCGTACAACTCGTACGGCCCGACCGAGGCGACCATCTTCGCGTCGTTGCACCGGCTCGGCGGGGACGCCGCGAACACCCCGATCGGCTGGCCGCTGACCAGCCACACCATGTACGTGCTGGACGCCCGGCTCCGGCCGGTGCCGCCCGGCGCGCCGGGGGAGCTGGTGGTCGGCGGCCCCGCGCTCGCGCACGGCTATCCGCGGCTGCCGGCCCGGACCGCGGCCCAGTTCGTGCCCGACCCGTACGGACCGCCGGGCAGCCGGATGTACCGCACCGGCGACATCGTCCGGGTCGGACCGGACGGGCGGCTGCGGTTCCTCGGCCGCGACGACCACCAGATCAAGGTCCGCGGCTTCCGGATCGAGGCCGCGGAGGTGGAGGCGGCCCTGACCGGGTGTCCGGGCGTCACCGGTGCGGTGGTCACCGCGGGCCGGGACGCCAGCGGCGACGCCCGGCTGATCGGGCACCTGACCGGCGACGTGCCCGCCCCCGCCGCGCTGCGCGCGACGCTGCGTGAACGACTGCCCGACTACATGGTCCCGTCGCTGTTCGTGACGCTCGACGCGTTCCCGCTCACCCCGACCGGCAAGGTCGACCGGGCCGCCCTGCCCGAACCCGGCCCGGTGACCGGCGACCCGGCGGACCGGCCGCAAGGCCCCACCGAGGAGGTCGTCGCCCGGATCTGGGGCGAGCTGCTCGGCCTGGACCCGGTGCCGGCGACAGCGAACTTCTTCGACCTGGGCGGCCACTCGCTGACCCTGGCCCGGCTCGCGTTCGCGCTGGGGTCCGAATTCGGCGTCGAGGTGGCCTTCAACGGCCTGTTCGAGCGGCAGACCGTCACCGAGCAGGCCGCCCTGGTCGAGGAGCTGCTGGTGGCCCAGATCCTGGCGCTCGGCGACGACGAGGCCGACGAGCAGCTACGGAGGTTGTCATGACGGTCGCCGGCAGCCCGGCCCGGCTCACCCCGGTCCAGCAGGCGTTGCTCACCCGGCGGCTGCGGGGCGGCGGTTCCCCCGCCGTCGCCCCGCGCCCCGGCCCGGCCGCGCTCACACCCACCCCGGCCGAGGCCCCGCTGTCGTTCGCCCAGGAACGTCTGTGGGTACACGACCGGCTGTATCCCGACGCTGTCCTGTACGCCACCGGGATTGCGCTCCGGGTCGAGGCGCCGCTCGACCCGGACCTCGTGGCCGAGGCGATGCGCCGGCTGCGCGCCCGGCACGAGGTGCTGCGCACCCGCTTCGCCGAGCGCGACGGAACCGTCCGGCAGATCGTCACCGACGAGGACCCGCCGCTGCGCGTCGACGACCTGCGCGACGTGCCGGAGGCCGAGGCCGAGGCGCGCGTCCAGGAGGTGCTGCGCGACGACTTCAGCCGCGGGTACGACCTGAGCAGCGGCCCGATGACCCGGGGGCGGCTGATCCGGCTGCCCGGCGACCGTACCGTGCTGTCCTTCGCCACCCACCACGTCGCCGCCGACGCGTGGTCGTTCGAGATCGCCCGGACCGAACTCAGCGACTGCTACGCCGCGCTCGCGGCCGGACGCCCCTACGACCCGCCGCCGCCGGGCCGGCAGTACCGCGACGTCGCCGTGGCCGAGCGCCGGGCGTGGCCGCCGGAGCGGCTGCGCGCGGTGGCCAACGACCGGGCCGACGCGTTGCGCGACGCCCCCGCCCGGCTGGACCTGCCCACCGGGCGGCCACGCGCGAACGGTCGCGGCCCGGGCGACATCCTCCTCGACGGCCCCCTGCCCGCCGCGCTCGTCGGGCCGGCCCGGGCGCTCGCCGCCGAGACCCGCAGCACCCTGCTCGCCCCGATGCTCGCCGCGTACGCCCTGGTCCTGCACCGTTTCAGCGGCAGCGACGACCTGCTGGTCGGGATGCCGACAGCGGGCCGCACCGACCCCACCGTGGCCGGGCTGATCGGCTTCTTCAGCAACAACGTGATCGCCCGGCTGCGCGTCGACCCCGGCGCCACCGTGCGCGAACTCGTGCTCGCCGCCCGGCGCGAGTCGTTGACCGCACTCGGCCACCAGGACCTCCCGTTCGACCACCTGACCGACGCGCTGCGCGACGGGCGCCCGGCCGGCCGGCTGCCGTTCCACGCCTCGTTCAGCACGTTCCGCACCGAGCCGGCCCAGGAGACGTTCGCCGGCCACCCCGCGTCCACCGTGGACGTCGACGTCGCACACGAGCCGTTCGACCTGGCCCTCAACATCGTCGACCAGGGCGGCACCTGCACCGCGATCTGGAGCTGGGACGGCACCCGGTTCGGGCGGGACGCGGTGGCCCGGTTCGCGGCGGCGTACCGGCGCGCCCTCGCCGCCCTGGCCGACCCGGACCGTCCGGTGGCGGACGCCGACCTGCTCGACCCGGCCGAGCGGGAGCGGGCCCTGTACGCCTGGAACGACACGGCGGCCGGCCATGAGCCGGAGTTCCGGGTACACGCCCTGGTCGAGGCACGGGCCGCCGCCGACCCGGACGCGGTCGCCGTGCGCTGGACGGGCGGCGCCCTGACGTATGGCGACCTGGACCGCCGGGCCAACCGACTGGCCCACGCCCTCGCCTCCCGAGGCGCCGGACCCGGCGCCTGCGTCGGGGTCGCCCTGCCCCGCGGCCCGGAACGCGTCGTGGCGCTGCTCGCCGTGCTCAAATCCGGTGCGGCGGTGCTCGTCCTCGACCCGTTCGCCCCGGCGGAGCGCAGGGCCGGGCAGATCGCCGATGCCGGCGCCGTGCTCACGCTGACCACGGCAGCGGACACCGAGACCGGCCCGGACGTCCCGGACACCCCGCTCGACGTCGCGCTGCATCCGCAGTCGGCGGCGTACCTCATCTCGACCTCCGGCTCGACCGGCGTCCCCAAGGCCGTGGTCAACACCCACGCCGGGTTCAGCAACGAGATCCGCACCGCGGCCGGCCTGATCCGGCTGGGTCCCGGCGACCGGATCCTGCATCAGGCGGCCGGCGGGTTCGACCTCGCGCTGGAGGAGGTCTTCCTCGCGCTGACCACCGGCGCCACCGTCGTCCCGGCCCCGGACGGCGCCGATCCGAGCGGGCTCCTGGACACCATGGCCACGCACCGGGTGACCGTGGCGGACATCGTGCCGTCGGTGCTGCGCGCACTGCTCGACCAGGCCGACCTCAGCGGCTGCGCGGCGCTGCGGACCGTGGTGGTCGGCGCCGAGGCGCTGCCGAGAGAACTCGTCCGGCGCTGCCACAGCCGACTCGGCGTGCCGCTGCTCAACTCGTACGGGCCGTCCGAGGCGGCGATCGCGGTGACGTGCCACCCGATCCCGACGGACGCCAGCACCGTCCGCATCGGGCGGCCGATCGCCAACACCACCATGTACGTGCTGGATGCTCGAATGCGCCCGGTCCCGCCCGGCGCGGCGGGCGAGCTGTATCTCGGCGGCGTGCAGCTTGCCCGCGGCTATCACCGCCGGCCCGGCTTGACCGCGGACCGGTTCGTCCCGGACCCGTACGGCCCGGCCGGCGCCCGGCTGTACCGCACCGGCGACCTGGGCCGGCAACACGACGACGGCACGGTGGAGTACCTCGGCCGCGCCGACGACCAGATCAAGATTCGCGGGTACCGGGTCGAGCCGGGGGAGGTGGAGGCGGTTCTGGCCGGCTGCCCCGGCGTTACCGGTGCGGCGGTCGTCGCCGTGCCCCGCGGCGGCACCCACCACCTGGCCGGCTTCCTGCTCGGCGACGCCGACCCGGACGACGTCCGCGCGCACTGCCGGGGCCGGCTGCCCGGTCCGATGATCCCGGACCGGCTGATCCGGGTGCCGGCGTTCCCGGTTACCGGGAACGGCAAGGTCGACCGGGCGACCCTGCGCCGCCGGGCCGCCTCCGCGCCCGAGCGAGCGGTCGTGGCGAGCCGGCCGCCGCGCGACGCCACCGAGGAGACACTGGCCCGGATCTGGGCGGCCGCGCTCGGCCGGGAGACCGTGGGAGTGCACGACGACTTCTTCGACCTCGGCGGCAACTCGCTGTTGGCGATCCGGGTGACCACCGGGGCCCGCGAGATCGGCTACGACCTGCCGCCCGCCGCGCTGTTCGAGAATCCCACCGTGGCCGAGCTGGCCGCCCGGCTCCGACCCGGCTCGGACCGGTCCGCGAGCCGCACCAGCCTGGTGACCCTGCGGCGCGAGGGTACGGGTGTGCCGATCGTGCTGGTGCACCCGGTCGGTGGCTCGGTCTTCGGCTATCGCGAACTCACCACGCAGCTCGCCGGGCATCCGGTGCACGCCCTGGCCAGCGCGCCCGGCCCGGTGCCGGACGTCGGCGGGATGGCCGACCGGTACCTCGCCGAGCTGATCGCCTTCGGCCCGGACGCGCCCGGCGTGCTCGCCGGCTGGTCGATGGGCGGTGTGGTCGCGCTGGAACTGGCCCGCCGGATGCGCGAGCGCACCGGGACCACGCTGCCGGTGGTCGCGATCGACTCCGGCCTGCCGGACGAGCTGGGCACACCGGACGGCCCGTACTCGACCCTGCAGTCCTTCGTGTACGACCTCGCCCGCCTGCTCGGCGCCGAACCGCCGGTGCTGCCGCCGGACGTGGACGACCGGCCGGTCGACGAGGTGCTGGCGGGGGTGCTGCGCGACCTGCCGGACAGCGGGCTGACCGCGGACGTGCTCGCCGAGCGGTGGACGACCTTCGCCGGCAACGACCGCGCCCTGCGCGCCTTTCGGCCGCGTCCGCACCCCGGCCCCGTGCACCTGGTGGTGGCCGGTGACCACCGGCCCGACCTGGACCGGTGGCGCGCGCTCTCCGGATCCCTGCACGTCTCCCGGGTGGGCGCCGACCACTACGACGTCGTGTCCGGCCCGGGCGCCGAACTCACCGCCCGGCTGATCCGGGCCGTGGCGGCGGGCAGGGAGCCGTAGATGCGCGCGGTCCTGTTCGACGTGGACGACACCCTCCTCGACTTCCGCGGCGCGGACTCGGAGGGCTTCGACCGTCATCTCGCCGACCTGCGGCCCGATCTCGGCCCGGCGGAAACCGCCGTGGCGCGGGAACGCTGGCGGTTCTGGGGCGCACACTTCTTCGCCCGGTTCACCGCAGGCGACCTGACCTTCCCGGAGCAGCGCCGCCGCCGCGCCCGCGCGGTCTGCGCCGACCTGGGTCTTCCGCTCGCCGCCGGACCGGACGCGGCCGACACCTGGTTCGCCGGGTACCTGCGGCACTGCGAGCGGGCGTTGCGTGCCTTCCCGGATGCCGGACCGGCGCTCGACGCCCTGCGCGCCGGCGGTATCCGGGTCGGCGCGGTCAGCAACAGCGGCCACGCCAACCAGGACCGCCGGCTGCGCCTCGTCGGCCTGCGCGGCCGGCTCCAGGCGATGGTGTGCGTGGACGACGCGGGTGGCGTCGGCAAGCCCGATCCGGGCATCTTCCGGACCGGCTGCGCGGCGCTGGGCGTGGCGCCCGCCGAGGCCGCGTACGTCGGCGACCACCTCGACCACGACGCCCGGGCGGCCACCGCCGCCGGGCTGACCGGCTACTGGCTGGACCGGGCGGCCACCGGCGCCGAACCGGGCCCGCCGGTGGTGACCGGCCTGGCCGAACTCGTCCCGCTGTTCGTACCCGCCCCGGAAGGAGCCTGCCCGTGACAACGCCGTTCGCCCATCGCTGGGCCCGCCTCGCCGCCCACCGCGGCCCGCTCTGCCTCGGTGTGGCTCCGTCACACAAGTGGCTGCGAGCCTGGGATCTGTCCCCGGACCTGACCGGCGCCCGCGCCTACTGCCGGATCGTGCTCGACGCGGCGGGCGACCGGATCGGCGCCGTGAAGGTACAGACCCCGTTCTTCGAGCGACTCGGTCCCGCCGGTCTGGAGCTGCTGCGCGAGTTCACCGACGCCGCTCACGACCGCGGCATGCTCGTCCTGGCCGACGCCAAGCGCGGCGACGCCGACGACACCATGGCGGACCTGGCCGCGACCTTTCTGGGACCGGACAGCGTGCTGCGGGCGGATGCGGTGAGCGCTGCCGCGTTCATGGGGTTCGGCACCCTGGCGCCGCTGCTGCGCCACGCGCATTGCACCGGCACGGCGGTGTTCGTCCTGGTACGCACCTCCAACCACGGCGCGACCGAGGCGCAGACCGCGGTGTTGCCGGACGGGCGGACCGTCGCCCAGCATCTGGCCGACGCGGTGGCCGCGGCCAACGACGGGTACGGCGACGCCGGCCCGGCCGCGGCGGTGGTCGGCGCCCGCGCCCCCGAGTCCACCGACCTGCTGGGACGGCTGCGCGCTGCGGTGGCCGAGGTGCCCGGGCTCGGGCGAGCCGACCGCGATCCGGACGAGGTCGTCGGGCCGTGCGGGTTGCTCCGACCGGGACGGGTCATGCTGACGGTCACCACCGGGGTACTGCGACACGGTCCGGATCCGGCCGCACTGCGCCGTTCCCTGTCCGCCTGGCAGGCCGAGGTGGCCACGCGGCGCAGCGCTGTGGAGGTGCCGGCATGACCGAGCGGAGCGAGGGCATCAGCCAGCCCAGGCGCAGAGGTCATGACGCCGACGAGTGGAGCGAGGAGGAGGCATGACCAGCGGCGTACTGGTCCGGCCGGAACGTGAGGGCGGGCCGTCGAAGCACTTCACCGCGCGGCCGGGGGAGACCCGCCTGGGTCTGGTCCGGCGGGCCCGGCAGATCCACCGGATCCTCGCCGAGCGGCACCCCGACGCCCGCCTGCAGCTTCGCTGGGACGACCCGTTCCAGCTACTGGTGGCCGGGGTGCTGGCCGCGCAGACCACGGACGAACGGGTCAACTCGGTGACGCCGGAACTGTTCGCGGCGTACCCGGACGCGGCGGCGCTGGCCGAAGCCGACCCGGCCGGCCTCGAGGAGATGCTGCGTCCGGTCGGCTACTACCGGCTCAAGACCGAGGCCGTCCAGAAGGTCGCCCGGCGGCTGGTGTCCGAGCACCGGGGCCGGGTGCCCCGAACCATGGACGCCCTGGTCGCCATCCCGTGGGTGGGCCGCAAGACGGCGAACATGGTGCTGGCCAACGCGTACGGGCGGCCCGCGCTCGCCGTGGACACCCACGTGGGCCGGCTGTCGGCGCGCTGGGGATGGACCGACGCCTGGGATCCGGCCGACGTGGAGGCGGAGGTCGCCCCGCTGTTCCCGCGCCGGGACTGGGCGCCGCTGGCCGACCGGGCGACCGCGCACGGCCGGCGGATCTGCCATTCCCGCAAGCCCGCCTGCGGCGCCTGCCCGCTGGCCGCGCTGTGCCCGTCGTACGGCGTCGGCGAGACCGACCCGGAGCGCGCGGCGGGTCTGGTCAAGTCCTGACGCTGTGGCCCGCTGCCGTTCCGTAGCGCGCGGCGGGTCTGGTCGAGTCCTGACGCTGTGGCCCGCTGCCGTTCGCTAGCGCGCGGCGGGTCTGGTCGAGTCCTGACGCCGTGGCCCGCCGCCGTTCCGTGACCCGGGGCGGCGGCGGCCGTGTCAGCTCTGGAGATGGTCCCGGACCATCCGGGCGAGCCGCTGGATCCCGTCGCGGGCCCGGGCCGGGTCCAGCGCGGAACACGACAGCCGGATCTCGTCGCGGCCGCCGCCGTCCAGGGCGAAGAACGCCATCGGGGTCCAGATCACCCCGTACTCCGTGGCACTGCGTTGCAGCGCCGCCTCGTCCGCCCGGAACGGGACCCGCAGCCGCAGGAAGAAACCCCCGTCGGGGACGTTCCACCCGACGCCGAGCCGCTCGCGCTCGCCGGCCGGGAAGCACTCGTCCAGCGTCCGGAGCACCTCGTCCAGCGTCTGCCGGTAATGCGCGGCGGCGGTCGCGGTCGCCTTGTCGAGGCGGAAGTCGTGCCGCAGCAGGAACCCGCCGAGCGCCGCCTGGGTCAGGCCCGGGGCGTTGCAGGTGACCATGCTGCGGACCTTGGCGATCTCGGTGGCGAGCATCGTACGGCGCCCGTCCGGGTGGCGCACGGTCTGGTCGGCGACCAGATAACCGACCCGCAGCCCGGGATAGGCGGTCTTGGCGAACGAGCCGATCTGCACCACGCGTCGGCCGGTGTCGAGCGACTTCAGCGACGGCATCGGGTCCGGCCCGGTGAACACCCGGTACGGACTGTCCTCAAGGATCAGGAAGTCGTGCCGTCGGGCCGCGGACAGCAGGGCGACCCGGTCCGCCCGGCTCAGCGTGGCGCCGGACGGATTGGCGGCGTCCGGGACGACGTAGCAGGCCCGTACCCGACGTCCGGCCGTCCGCTCGGCGTGGACCACCCGGTCGAGCTCGCCGAGGTCGATCCCGTCCGCGGTCTCGCGAACCGGCCGGACGGTCAGGTCGAGCAGCCGCGCCGCCCCGGAGACGCCGACGTAGCAGGAGCCTGGTACCACCAGCACGTCGTCCCGCGAGGCGAACAGCGTCCGCAGCGCGAGCAGCAGCGCCTCCTGCGCGCCGACGCTGACCACGATGGACTCCGGCGGCACGTGGACGTCCTCGGACGACGCCAGCAGCCGGGCGATCAGGTCGCCGACGAGCCCGCCGGTCGGGCCGTACTGCAGCAGACTCCGCTCCGCCGCACCCGGATCGTCGCCGGCGGCCCGGTGAGCGACGTACGCGCGGACGTCGGCCAGTACGTCGTCGAGGGAGAACTCGGCATCGTACGGGCGCCCGGGCGCGAACGAGACCGCGTCCGGGAACCGTTCGGTCACCTCGTTGAGGAAGGTCATCGTGTCGAGCAGCGGGTCGGTGACGCTGCCGTGCAGGAGGCCGGCATCCAGGTCGTCCGGGCCGCTGCGGTGGCGGGCGACGCGTCCCTCGGTCACCGCCCGGCCCGCCGCCGCGCCGCCGGATCCGTCGGCGAGCAGGGACCCGTCGACATCGTCGCTGTTGCGGCAGCCGGCGAGCAGCAGGGCGTCGGCGTACTCCTGGGTGAGCCCGGCCAGTGCCTGCTCCACCCCGGACGCGCCGCCCACGGCGAGCGCGTGCAGGACCGGCCGGCCGACGAAGGTCGCGGTCGCGCCCCGGGCCAGCGCGGCCAGGACGTCGGCGCCACCGCGGACGCCGCCGTCGACGAAGACGGGTACGTCCACCACCGCCGCGACGTCGGCGACGGCGTCCACCGCCGCGACCGCCCCGTCCAGTTGCCGCCCGCCGTGGTTGGACACCAGGACACCGGCCGCACCGGCCGCCACCGCCCGAGTCGCGTCGTCGCCGCGCAGCACGCCCTTCACCACGACCGGCAGCCGGGTGTGCGACACCAGCCAGGTCACGTACTCCGGGCCGATCGCCGGCTCGAAGGCCGCCGCGGTGTGCGCCGCCGGGTCGGACGGGTCGGCCGCCATCCCGTACGGGGCCAGGTTGGCCGGGGCCAGGCCGGGCGGCAGCCGGAAGCCGGACCGTCGGTCCCGGCGGCGGTCGCCCAGCCGCGGCGCGTCCACGGTGAGCACGATCGCCTCGACGCCGGCCGTTTCTGCGCGCGCCAGCAGGTCGGCGGTGACGGACCGGTCCCGCAGCGGATAGAGCTGAAGCCACAGTGGACTCAGGGCCGCTGCGGCCAGGTCCTCGAGCGGGTGCCCCGAGAGCATCGGGGCGATCACCGGCAGCCCGGCCGCCCCGGCCCCGGCCACCGTCGCCGGCTCGCCGCCCGGATGAGCCAGACCGTGGTAGGCCATCGGCGCGACCCCGACCGGCGCGGACCAGCGCCGGCCGAACACCAGGACCGCCGGGTCGGCGGCGGCGATCCCCCGCAGCATCCGGGGACGCAGCCGGATCGCCTCGAACGCCGTGCGGTTCGCCGCCAGGGTGCGTTCGTCACCCGATCCGCCGGCGACGAAGTCCCAGGCCGACGGGTCGAACAGCGGCTGCGCCCGGGTGGCCAGGGCGGCCATTCCCAGGTACGTCATGTCAGGCCCGGCCCGATCCGGTGAGCGACTCGGCGCGTAGCCGCTCGACCGCCTCGTACAGCGCTCGGATGTTGTTCGAGCCGAAGCCGCGGGCGTCGTGCCGCTGGATCAGCTCGTAGAACAGCGTCGGCCGCGAGTGCGGTGAGCGGGTGAAGATCTGCAGCAGGTATCCCCACTCGTCGCGGTCGGCCAGCACGCTGGTCTCGCGCAGGTCGCCGAGCTGCTCGTCGAGGTGCCCGACGCGGGCCTGCAGGGTGTCGTAGTAGGAACCCGGCGTCCGCGCGAAGCCCACTCCGCGGGACGACAGCTCGCGCACCGCCGCGACGATGTCCGACACCGTGAAGGCGAGGTGCTGCACGCCCGGCCCGTTGTTGGCACGCAGGAAGTCGTCGATCTGGCCGGGCTCGTGGGTGGGGTCAGGCTCGATCATGGTGAACGTCGCGCCGTCGCCGGTACGGACGACGATCGAGTCCATCGCCTGCGCGCCGACCTCGATGTACTCGCCGGAGAACCACTCGAACCCGAACGCGCGTTCGTAGTGCGCGACGGTGTCGCGCAGGGTGCCGGCGGTCAGGCACACGGCGACGTGGTCCAGACCCAGGTCGGCGCCGACCGGCGGGACCGGGCCGAGCCGGTGCCATCCGGCGCCCGGCAGCCAGCCGGGCTCGGTGACGGAGGTGGGCAGCAGGGTGTGGCGGACCGCGCCGAAGCCCTCGACCGCCGGCGCGCCCAACGTGCCGGCCGGGAATGCCCGCGCTCCGGCGGCGATCGCGCGCCGCATGACATCGGCGGGGTCGTCACAGGTGAAGGCGATGTCGGCGATGCCGTCACCGTGCCCGTCCAGGTAGTCGCGGACCGGACCGGCGGCGCGCGGCGCCGTGACCACGACGTTCAGCCCGCCGCGCAGCAGGGTCGAGGTCCGGTCCGGCCGCTCGGCCCGGGCCACCGGAGTGAACCCGAAGGCCGAGACGAAGTAGCCGAGCGCGGCGTCCGCGTCCTCGGTCATCAGCTCCACGTGGCTGATCGTGCGTACGGTCATCAGGGTTCTCCCTCCGGTCGGGCGGGCCGGCTAGTCCGGCGCGCGCAAGTGATCGATGTCCCGCCAGATCTGCACCGCCATCCGGTAGGAGTGCAGGTCCTCGGCGAGGAGCGCGAGTTCGCGCAGGTCCCGGACGGCCTCGGCGCGCTGTCCGGCCATGGCGAGCGCCCGGGCCCGGGTGACGCGGGTGCGCACCTTGTCCAGATGCGCCAGTCCGCCGGGGTCGCTCAGGATGAGGTCGGTGGTGCGCAGGCAGCGCGCGCTGAGCCCGGCCGCCAGTTCGTACCGGGCCCGTAGCAGGAGCACCCGACGCCGCTCCGCGGGCAGAGCGAGCAGGCGTGCGGCGGTCTCGGCGTTCTGTAGCCAGTTGCCGACGTCGGCGAGATCGCCGCCGGTGTCGAGCAGGACCGAGGTGGAGGTCCGACACAGCCGTACCCACTCGTGCAGCGGGAGCGTGGGCGGCATCGGCGTGCGGTGGGCGCGGTCCAGGTGGTCGCGGGCCTGCTCCGGGGAACCCATCCGGGCGAGTGCCAGCGCGGCGGCCTCGTGGGCTCGGCCGATCATCGCGGAGCGGCCGGTGGCTTGGGCGACCCGGAGCAACCTGTCGATCGCCGTTCGCGCGGGTTCGGTCTCCAGCTGTTCGACGAGGATGGCGATGAGGACGGCGAGCACCTCGACGTGAGTGGCGGTGTGCGCCAGCATCGTGCCACCGACCCGCTCTGCGGCGGCGGTGGCCAGCTCGCGCGCGCGACCGAGATCGCCGCAGGCGAGCAGTTCGGCCGCCCGGTCCGCCTCGACCATGGTGTGCAGCCACGGGTGCCGGTCGATCTGGGGCAGGGCGGCCAGCTCGTCCAGCAACTCGATTCGGGCCGTCCCGTCGTCCAGCGCGGCGAGGATGCGCTGTCGGCGCATCCCGGACGCGGCGGCGAGGTGGAAGTCGCCGGCCGCCCGGGCCGCTCGCCAGGTGACGGCGAGAGCCGCCGAAGCGGCCGCGTAGTCCTCGGCGTCCTCCGGGTGCGGGCTCAGCACCTCCTCGAGAAGGGACGTGTCCGGGAACGGAGTTCCGGCGTCGGTCGGCGGTTCGCCGAGCAGATCGCTGACGCTCATGTCGAGCGCGGCGGCCAGGTTGCGGAGCACATCCGGAGTGGCTCGGCGCCGTCCCGCCTCGAGCCGGGAGACGTAGCCCGGCGTGACGAAGTCGCCGGCCAGTTCGCGCTGCGTGAGGCCCTTCGACTCCCGCAGCGCCCGCAGCCGCTGCCCGAACTCCGTCCGTCGATCCACCCTCGCACCCACCTCATCAACTGCAGTTACGTTACTACTGTAACGGCTCCCTGACTCCAGTCAACCATATGGATCGGGAGCGATTTGTTGCAGCCGATCGAGGTTCCGGTGGTGCGAAAGTTCGTGACAGGGCCTTGCCTCGACGTGACGGTCTTGCATACCGTAGTCATCAAGTAGTTAACTGAAGTCAAGTCCAAGTCACGTCGGGGACATCTCCCGAAGGGTTACCTCTGATGCCACAGCTCACCAAGGCGCTGCGCCCCGTCCTCGCCGCCGTACTGTTCGCCGGCGTGGCCGCCAGCGTGGACGCCTCCGCTGCCACCGCAGCGGCTGCCCCAGCCTGACGCGACATGGTGGCCGGTGAATGCCGGTCGATGACCCCTGGATGCCTCTACCAACGCCGAGCCGGCTGGCCGCCTCGTGATGGGCGCCAGAAGGCAACCTTCGACGCCCGCGAACTGCGACCCCTTCAAGAGAGGATCACCCCCATGCGACTCAGGCCCCGACTGCTTGTTCCGGTACTGGTGACAGGCGCCCTGCTGCCGCTCACCGTCGCCGCCTCCGTGCAGGCCACCGAAGGCTGCGAGGCACCCGCTTCCCGTCTCGTCGAGAAGGGGACCATCACGGTCGTCGCCCAGGACCCCGACGACCCGACTGACGATTGGCCGTGGGACAACGCCGGCTGACGTTGCACCCTGTTCGACCTGAACCGCGCGGCGCTCACGCACCGCCTCCGACCTCGCCGGACCGCACGGGGAGGTGGAAAGAGGTTCATTGCACGAGCCCGCGCCGAAACGGTGCGGGCTCAGGCGTGTCCGGTGAGCAACGGCGGGCGGGCCGTCATCCGGGTGAGCAGCCAGTCCGGCCAGGCCGGTGCCGCCCGGTTTCGCCGGTCGCCCAGGCGGGCTCCCGCGCCGGACAGTCCCGCCGCCGGCAGCCCAGGCTGCCGGCCGGGTCGACCCGGCGCAGCACGACCGGCGAGTCCGGCGGGCCCCAGGAAGCGACCACCGAACTGTTCCGCCAGGCGCTCACCACCTCGGGCGCCTGCTCCCAACTGATCGCTGGCGTGCCGAGCAGCGACTCCATCGCCCGGCCGGCAAGAAGGTAGTCGACGTCGCGCCACCCGTTCGGCAGTTCGCTGACGGCCTCCGGATCGCGGTCCAGTTTGTAGTGCCAGACGGCACCGTCCCACCCGTTCCCACTCCAGCCGAGGCGGACCAGATCGTTCCAGGTGTCGTCGTCGGTGAGCACCACCGTGTCCCGGGGCAGGCTGGTCGCGACGAACGACAGCGCCTGCCGGTAGGGAGCGTTCGCGTCCACGGTCAGCGCCGTCCGGGCGCCCACCGCCCACGACGGGGCGGCGGCCAGGACGGCCGTTGCGGCCAGCACCACCACCGCGACGCGGGCCCCGGCCGACCGACGGCCGGGCAGGCGGGTCGCGGCGCGCCAGCCCTGCCACACCGCGTACCCGATCAGCAGCGTCAGGAACGGCAGCATCGTGATCACGTGCATGGCCGGCAGGTAGCCGCCGGGCCGCAACCCGGCCAGGGCGAGCACGACCGGGATCAACGCGACACCGCGGGTGGTCCGCCAGGCGAGGCCCAGCGGGGCGGCGATCACCCCGAGCGACAGCAGGTACGGGTCGAGCGACCACCACGACGCGACGATCCGACGGGCCGTGGAGCCGGGATCGAGTACGGACCCGGAGCCGCCGCGACCGTACAGTTGCCACTCGATCGCCCCGAGCAACGGCAGCACGTCGTCGGCGATCACGACACACACCAGCCAGCCGCCCACGACCAGACCGGCCGCAGCGAGCCAGCGGCCGGCGCAGGACGAACGGGGGCGGCCCTCGCCGGAGGTGAGCAGCGCGACCAGGATGCCCAGCCCGGCCAGGGCGGCGGTCTCCTTGCTGAGGATCGCGACGCCGAAGCACACCCCGGACAGCACCGGGCGGCGCCAGCGCGGCGAGCCGGTCGCCGTCGCGAGCGAGGCCAGCAGCCACATCAGCGCGATGTTGTCCAGCAGGATCTGCCGGCCGTAGCAGACCACCAGCGGTGACAGGCACCAGATCCCGATGACCGCCGACGCCCCGGTCCGGGGCATGCCGAGGTTGCGCGCGACGCGGTAGAGCAGGGCGGCGGAGACCACCATGACCATCCCCAGTACGGCTCGCCCGCCGACCAGGGCCGGCTGACCGCCGAACAGCCACTGCGCCGGGCGCAGCAACGCGGCCAACTGGATCCAGCCCAGCGGCGGATGGTCGTACCAGTAGGTGTAGTGCGCGAGCCGCCCCTCGGTGATCACGGCCCAGGCCTGGGCGTAGTAGGTGCCCTCGTCGTCGTTGCCGAATTCCGGGTAGCCACCGAGGTTGGTCCCGTAGAGGACGGCCACGACGGACAGGCAGGCCGCCAGCGGCAGGGCGGCCCGGATGCGAGCGGTGTGCCGGGTACCGGTCATGGCCACCTCGCCGGGGTGACCGCCACCCGGCGCCCGCCGGTCACGGCGAGCACCGTGTAGACCAGGCCGACGACCCAGCCGACGACGACCGCCCAGATCAGCCCGTCCACGCCGAACCGGTCGCCGAGCAGTGCCGACAGCGGCAGACGGACGGCAGCGAAGGAGAGCAGGGTGCAGACCAGCGGGATGGTCGTACGGCCGAGGCCGGTGACGTAGCCGTGGATGACGACCATCAGCGCGTAACAGACGAAGAACGGGTACGTGATGGCGATGTACCGTCCGATCACCCCGGTCACCGCGGGGTCGGACACGAACAGCCCGGCGACCACGTCGCGGGCGGCGACCAGGCCGACCGCGACCGGCACACTCAACGCGACGGTCAGCCGTACGCACCCGGCGAGTGCCGCCCGGATCCGGTCGGGCTGACCGGCCCCGGTGTTCTGGGCGACCGTCACCGACAGCGCGGACGCGAGGGCGAGGAAGGCCAGCGAGGCGAACAGCTCCAACCGGACGATGACGGTGACGCCGGCCAGGACCGACGTCCCCAGGCCCGCGACGATCCCGAGCAGCACGGTGGCGCCGAGCCCGATCACCAGGTGCTGCGCCGTGATCGGCAGGCCGAGCCGGAGCCCGCTGGGCAATTCGCGGCGTACGGCGGCCCCCGTCGGCGCTTTTCCGGGCCTCCCGCCGCGCTGCCGGGCCAGCCCGCCCAGGCCCACGCCGGCGGCGATCGCGCTCGCGCCGACCGTCGCGCACGCCGCCCCGGCCAGTCCCAGCTCCAGGGGCCCGACGAACCACCACACCAGCCCGGCGTTGAGCAGGTTGCCCAGGCCGAGCAGCAGCATCGAGGCGCGGGAGTCACCGCGGCCGCCGTAGACC
Source organism: Plantactinospora sp. KLBMP9567 (assembly GCF_033446045.1). NCBI lineage: Bacteria > Bacillati > Actinomycetota > Actinomycetes > Micromonosporales > Micromonosporaceae > Plantactinospora > Plantactinospora sp. KLBMP9567. The sequence goes on from NZ_JAWQRR010000002.1 coordinate 86,979, forward strand.
GCGGCGACCGCGGTGAGCCCGAAGACGGCGAGCAGTCCGGCAGAGTACGTCGTGAGGAACAGCCGGGCGTCCTGTGCCACCTGGGCGCCGACGCCCATGGCGGCGAAGGCTGGTCCGGCGAGCACCAGCGTGAGGCCGAAGCCGACCAGCGACCAGAGCACCGTGCCTGCGGCCAGGGCGCGCTGGGCGGCACGGGGATCCTGCCCGGCGCCCGTGAGCTGTCCGATCCGGATCGAGAAGGCCCCGGCGAGCCCGTACGATCCGGTGGACAACAGGTACACCAACCCCTGGGCGGCGCCCACCGCGGCCAGTCCCGAACTGCCCAGGTAGTGCCCCACGACCGCGCCGTCCACCAGCAGGTACGACTGTTGCAGCAGGCTGGACCCGGCGACCGGCAGCGCGTAGGACACCGTCCGGCGCAGCACCGGACCGCGGGTCAGGTCGGTGCGGTCGGCCCGGTGCCGTTCTTCGCTGGCCGTCCCGGGCCGGTGCGGCACCGGTACGGCCCGCTCGACGGTCACCGGCCCCGGACGCCCGGCAGCGTCCGCCCGTACCCGAGGTCGTAGTGGATCAGCGCCGGCCACAACTCCGGCCAGGGCCGGGTGGTGCCGGCGCAGAGGAGCACCGGCTGGCCCTGTGCGTTGTTCGACAGCCCGACGCCGTTGTCGACCACCGCCGCCTGGCGGCAGTCCCGGAAGGCCGTGGACACCATGGCCGGACTCTCGAACCCCACCAGTACGACCGGCCCGGTGCCGGCGGGCGGTCCCCACTGGGCGTAGCCGGTGTGCCCGCTGAAGGCACGCGGCAGCCCCAGCGCGGCTCCGTACACGTCCAGGGCCCCGGCATTGGAGTAGTTGGTCGTGAAGACCACCGCCTGGTCCCGGTCGGCTGGCGGGATCTGCTGCCAGACCCGCGAGACGGTACCTGCCAGCTCGGGCCAGCCCACCTCCTCGACGATCATCGGGTTCAACCGACCCACCCCGCTCGCCTGTAGGTGCCGGACCGGGATCACCGGCAGGCAGCACAGCACGTCGACCACGAACGCCACCGTCAGCATGGTGGCCAGCGCCGCCGGACGCCACGGAAGCGACCGCCGGCCGCCCCCGCTGCCGGCCGTGGCGTCGGAGCCGGGCCGGAGCGCAGCCGTGGCGTCGGAGCCGGGCCGGAGCGCAGCCGTGGCGTCGGAGCCGGGCCGGAGTGCAGCCGTGCCGTCGGAGCCGGGCCGGAGCGCGGCGGTGGCCCGGCGGCCGCGTGCCAGCCACCGTTCGCCTGCCAGCCCACCCAGGGCGGCCAGCGCCGGGCCCATGCCGCAGGTGTAGTAGCCCCGGCCGCGCATGGCCATCACCAGGGCCAGCATCAGCAGGTAACCCACGCCGAGTGTGCGCGCCGGACGCAGTCGCTCGGCGCGGAAGACGTACCACAATCCGCCGAGAAACAGCGGTAGGGCCGGGGCGGCCAGCATGGTTGCCTGGCCCCACAGTTGGCCCAGCGGTCGGCTCTCCGCCAGCGCCGCGATCGAGTCGGCCACCTCGGCCTGCGGCCAGCCATGGGTCGCCTGCCAGTAGACGTACGGCGCGGCGGCCAGGACGGCCGGCACCGCCCCGAGCACGGTCCACCACGACCGCAGCAGCCAGCGCGGACCGACCAGCAGCACGGCGACGGCGAGGCATCCGGCGGCGACGCCGACGAGCATCTTGTTGGTCAGCCCCAGTCCCAGGGCCATCCCCGCCGGGACCATCCAGCGCGGGTCGGCGGAGGTGCCGGCCCGGACCAGGCACCAGCACAGCACGGCGGTGGCCAGCACGTCGAACGTCCCGGTGACGAAGAGATGCCCGGTCGTCAGCGCGGTGCCCGAGGCGGCCCACAGGCCCGCCGCGAGCAGGCGGGCGACCGGGCCGCCGCCGAGGAGGCTGGCCAGGGACCCGGCGACGACGACGGCCGCGCAACTGGCCAGCGCCGCCACCGCCCGGACCACTTCCAGCCGCCCGTCGCCGAGCGTGAAGAGGGCGTGCACCGCGACCGGGTTGAAGACCGGCTGGTCCGGATACCCCCAGGCCGGTTCCGCGCCGGCCCGGATGAAGTACAGCTCGTCGATGAACCAGCCGTACCGCCCGGCGGTCGCGATCAGCAGCCCGAACAACCCGGCGGCGACCACCAGTTCCGGCCGCCGTACGGCCAGGCCGGCCATGGGTACGGCGGACGCGCCGGGGCCGGGCCGCAGCCGCACCGCTCCGGTCACCATTGAAGCCTTCTCGGCTTTCCCCTGCGGTCCGTCGTGGCCGCCGATGGAAGTCGGTGCACCGGCACCGCGCGGTTCAGGCGGAAAGACGTTCATTCGGAGCTTTCCGCCCACTCGGTTCCGTAGCCGGACTCGATCGTCTCGGCGATGGCCTGCACCGAGGCGGCGCCGAGCAGGTCGACCGGGTCGATGCTCCGCCCCAGGGCGCTGCTCAGGTTGCTCGTCACCGCCACCACGCCGAGGGAGTCGACACCCAGCGTCCGCAGGTCCGCGTCGATCGGCACGGTACGGGCGCCGGTCGCGTGCGCGAGACACCGGGCCACGGTCAGCTCCACGTCGGAGTACTCCCCGCCGGGCCGGCCCACCAGATCGACGGCGACCGCCTGGATCGCGGCCCGGTTCCGGGCAGCGAGCTGCTCCAGTCGGTCCGCCGCGTCGATCGCCGCCGCGTCGACCCGCTCGGCGATCTCGTCCGACAGCGCCATCCGCTGCGCCGGCAGCATCGCCACCAGCTCGCTGGTGTAGTCGATCCGGCCGGCCAGGAAGCGCCGCTGGTCCGAGCGCAGCCCGGCCATCAGCAGGTCCAGCCCTTCCTGGGTACGCAGGGCCCGGAACACCCCGTCCTCGTTGGTGCCCGTGGTCACCGCCATGCCGGTGTCCCGCCAGGCCACCCAGTCGATCGCCAGCACCCGGGGCGCCGCGGTGGACCGCTGGCCGGGGTCGGCTCCGCAGGCGTCGCCGACGGTGGACCGCTGGCCGGGGTCGGCTCCGCAGGCGTCGCCGACCGTGGGCGCCGCCACGGCCACCGTGTCCAGGTAGTAGTTCGCCGCCGCGTAGTCGGCCTGGCCGAGCGACGGGAACACCGCCGCGGCCGAGGCCATGTGTACGACGAAGTCCGGTGGATCGTGCCGGGTCAGGGCATCCAGCAGGTAGCCGCCGCGCATCTTCGGCCGGAGCACTCGCCGGAACTCCTCGACCGTCCGGAACATGATCAGGTTCTCGCCCGGGATGCCCGCCGCGTGCACCACTCCGTCGAGGCGCCCGTGCTTGTGCCGGATCCGGGACACCAGGTCGGTGAGGTGCTCCTCGTCCCCGGCGTCGCCGGCCTCCACCCGGACGTCGGCCCCGAGTTCGACGAGGTCCAGCAGGGCGCGCGCCCGATCGGCGAGCGGCCCGCCGTCCGGAGTGTGTGCCAGCCGCTCCCACTCCGTGCGGGGCGGCAGCGCAGTCCGGCCGGTCAGGTACAGGTGTACGCCGGGCGCCTGCTGCGCGAAGCGGTGCCCGATGGCCAGGCCGAGGCCGCCGGTACCGCCGCTGATCAGGTAGGCGCCCCCGGGCCGGAGCAGCTCGGTGTCGAGATCGGCCCGGGGTGTCAGCTCGGGGATCTCGCTGAACAGTTCGGCGTGCGGTACACCGTCGCGCAGCGCGTAGACGCCGGGGGGGTCGGCAAGTAGTTCCCGGCCCAGCACCTCGTCGGCGGTGGCGTCGTCGGTGTCCACCAGGCGGACGTTCAGCGTCGGGTACTCCTGGATCAGCGTCTTGGCCAGTCCGGCCAGGGCGGCGTTCTCGGCGACCGCCCCGCCGCCCGGTTCGACCGCCAGGGCGTTGCGGGTCAGCACCACCAACGTCAGCTGGGCCGCCCGCTGCATCAGTTCCTTGGCCAACAGGAAGAGCCCGATCACGTTCTTCTCGACCCGCCGGTCGAACTCCGTCAGATCGGCGGCCGGTCGCGGTTCGAAGCCCAGGGCGAACACCAGGTGCGTCGGCGCCTCGGCGACGAGTCGGTCGGTGGTCGCGGAGAATCGGTCCGGCGCGTCCGGGTCCGGGGGCGGCGGGCTGACCAGCCGTACGCCGGGTAACGCCGCGGTCAGCCGGGACCCGGTGTCCGGCGCGTCCTGGTCGACGAGTGCGACCACCGACACCGGGGCGGTGGCTTTCGCCGCGCCGTCGACCGGCACGAAGGTTACCTGGTAGGCGCCGGATTGCTCGATCGGCCCGTTGCCCCCGACCAGGAGTCCCTCCCAGTCGTCCGGGAACGGTACCCAGGCCCGGGTCTCGTCGAACCGGTACGGCACGAGGCTGACCGTCCGCGGAGCGGGGCCCGGATGCCCGTCGGTGAACTGTCGCAGTAGGTCGACGTCGCCGCCCTGCTGCCAGCCGACGCGCAGCCTTTCCAGCAGGCGGTCACGCTTGTCCCGGTCGGCAGGCGCGCGAGGCTCCGGGCGCGGGTCACCGGCGTGGGTATGCGCGGCAGGTTCCGGGCGCGGGTCACCGGCAAGGATCGCGGTCAGCCCGTCCCGCAGTTCGCCCATGTCCCGGACCACCAGACCGACCCGGCGCTCGTGGTGGCTGCGCGAGACGTTCGCGGTGTAGCAGACGTCCGCGAGCCGCCGGTCGAGGTCGCCGCGGGCCAGCCGGTCCCGCAGCGCGTGCAGGATCAGCCGCAGCGACCGGTCGGTCCGGGCGCTGAGCGTGCACAGGTATCCGACCCGGGCGTCGGGCTCGGGCACCGGCCCGTCGGCCGCCGGATCGGCGTACTCCTCGAGGACCACGTGCGCGTTCGTGCCGCCGAGACCGAAAGCGCTCACCCCGCACCGGCGGACCCCGTCGCGCTCCGGCCACGGTTCGAGTTCGGTCGGCAACCGGACCGGGGAGGCGTCGAAGTCGATGTCGGGGTTGGGCTGCCGCAGGTAGGACAGCGGGGCGATCTGCCGGTTCCGCAAACCCTGCACCGCCTTGATCATCCCGAGGACTCCGGACCCCTCAAAGAGGTGCCCGACGGTGGTCTTGACCGTGCCGACCGCGCAGAAGCCGCGCTCGTCGGTCACCCTGCGGAACGCCCGGGTCAAGCCGTCGATCTCCACCGGGTCGCCGATCCGGGTCGCGGTCCCGTGCACCTCCAGGTAGCCCAGGGTGCGTGGGTCGATCCCGGCCCGCTGCCAGGCCGACGCCAGCAGCCGGGCCTGCGACTGCGCGTCCGGCCCGGTCATCGACTCGGAATTGCCGTCGTGGTTCACCGCACTGCCCTTGACCACCGCGAGGACCTGGTCGCGGTCGGCGAGTGCCCGGTCCAGGCGCTTGAGCACCAGGGCACCGGACCCCTCGCCCATTCCGGTGCCGTCGGCGGAGTCGTCGAACGTCCGGGTCGTGCCGTCGGACGACTCGATCCCGATCCGGTGGGAGGCGCGCTTGACCGGCAGCAGCATCACCCGGGCGCCAGCCACCACGGCCATCTCGCAGTCGTCGGCGAGCAGTGCCGTCCGGGCCAGGTGTACCGCGACCAGCGATGCCGAGCAGGCGCTGTCCACCACCATGCTGGGACCCCGCAGATCGAGCAGGTACGACAGCCGGTTGGCGAGCATCGTCGGGATGTTGCCGGTGATGCCGAGCTGGTTCACCGAGGAGTCGATCGTCGACCAGTACTCGGCGTAGTCACCGCCGGGATTGGCGGCGAAGCCGACGTACACCCCGGTCCGGCTTCCCCGGATCCGGTCGCCCAGGTAGCCCGCGTCCTCCAGGGCGCGGTAGGTCGTCCGCAGTATGAGCCGCTGGTGCGGGTCGGTGAGCGCCGCCTGGGCCTGGGTCATCCCGAAGAACTCGTGGTCGAACAGGTCGATCCGGTCCAGGTAGCTGGCCCGGTGGTACTCGGGACCGGCCAGATCCGGCCGCTGACCGAGGGCGGTCCGGTCCTGGTGGCGGACGAACTCCTCGACGTCGCGCCGGCGCCGGGCCGGAAACGGACGGGTGAGACTGCGACCGGCCGCCACCAGCTCCCACAAGCCTTGCGGATCGGAGGCCCCCGGGATCTCGACGGCCTGGCCGATGATTGCGATGTCCATGTTCGGCACCTTCGACTTCAGTCGTGGTGGGGCGGCCGGTGCCGCTCAACCGGGAAGGGTGATCGTTACGGCTCCGGCGGCCAGCTCGGCCTTGAGCTGGCGTAGGCAGGTCACCTCGGCCGTCCGGAGGGTTTGCAGCTCACGGCGCCACGGGCCGGGGTCGTCCGGGCCCTGGCCGGACAGGTACCCCATGGCCCGGCCCAGCGACTGGGACAGCAGCGCCGCCAGCCGGCGGTACGTGGTCACCACCTTCGGGCTGTGCGAGGTGTACCGGAGGAACCGGTGGAAAAGGTTCCGGGAACCGGCGAGCATCCGCAGCAGGTCGGCGCTGGCCACCTGCTGGTCCAGGTCGGGGCGGCGGGCCCGGTCGGTGAGCAGCAGCTGGGGCAGGCTCTCGTACGCCTCGAATCCGTCCTGCAACCCGGTGATGGTCTGCCGGTAACGCTCGGCGAACATCTCCGGTTGCGGTGCCCCGGTCCTGCGCAGGCTCAGGCAGTCCACGAACCAGTGCTCCGGGTCGGCGCTGGCGGCGGCCGTCACCTCGGCAACGGCGAGGTACTCGGGGCGGAACTCGGGTCCCTCGTCGGTGGTGTCCGGGGTCACCAGCCACTTGCCGTCCTCGGACACCCCGCACACCATCACGCCGTGCCCGCCGCGCCCGCCGCCGTCGGGGCGCCCACGGCGGCGCATCAGGTCGGCCCAGTAGCCGACGTCCGCGGCCGGGGCGTAGAAGGTCACCGGCTGACCGGCCGCCACGAGGCGGGGTAGCCGCGGCAGCAGGTCGAGGTCGGCGTGCCCCATCCACTGCACCTCGTACCCCAGGGCCGCGATGTCCTCGATGTCGCACAGGTCCTGCCGCATCGTCCAGCGTGGCTGCTGCTGGATCGCACAGTGCCGGTAGTAGTCGGTGGTCCTGCCGAGCGCGCCGTAGGTGAGCAGGTCAGCCATTGGCGTCACTGCCCGCAGGTAGGACAGGGCCTGCCGTTGCCGGCACTCCAGGTACATGGTGGGGTCGGCGTTGACCAGGCGCCCGGTGGCAGTCAGTTGGCGGACCGGGCCGACCGGGGTCGTCACCACCTCGGTCGTGACGGACACCGCCGCGCCTGCCGCCGCGCTCAACGGACCGCTCCGATCATGGCGGTGAGGGTGCTGCCCTCCAACTCGTCCACCTGGGTCACCCCGAGCCGGCGCAGCCGGTGCACCACCGCCACCCACTCCACCGGACTGACCAGCTGGCGGGTCAGCAGCTCGGCCGCGAACGTGGGGTCGAAGTCCGCACCGGTGACGCTCGAGACGACCAGGGTGTGCCCGGGGCCGAACGACGCCTCGCGCAGGGCCCGGGCGAAGCGGACCCGGGCCGGAGCCATCAGCGGGGTGTGGAAAGGCCCGCTGACCCGCAGCGGTAGCACGTTGCTCGCCCCGGCGGACCGCAGCAGCCGCGACACCAGCCCGAGTTGGGCGGACTGCCCGCCGAGGGTCACGTGACGGTCGCTGTTCCGGTTGGCCAGGAACACCTGGTTCAGGTTGCTGCGGCGAATCACCCGCTCGACCTCGTCGGCCGGCAGTCCGAGCACCGCCACCATTCCGCCGTCGCGGACCTCCGCCATCGCCAGCGCGCGTTCCCGCACCAGGCGCAGCCCGCTCATCAGATCCAGGATTCCGGCGGCCACCAGCGCGTTGAATTCGCCCAGGCTGTGACCGGCGAAGACGGCGTACTCGCGGGGGTCGTCGTCCTCGGCGTGGGCCAGCGCCCGAAGCGCGTTCACCAGGAAGATGGTCGGCTGGGCGTACCGGGTGTCGGTCAGCTGTGCGACGTCGCCCCGCTCGGACATCTCGCGCGGCGACCAGCCGAGGACGTCCTCGGCGGCGGCGACGATCTCGGGATAGCGCCGGAACAGTTCGGCGCCCATTCGCGGGCGCTGGGTGCCCTGTCCGGGGAATACCAGTCCATACATACGTGTGCCCTTCTCGAGGTTCTCTTCCGGGTCGGTCACCGGCGGCCCGGTTCAGGCCGCCGAGGCCGGCCGCACCGGGATGTACTCCAGGACGTCGCCCTGGGGTTCCAGGCATTTGCGGGTGAACATCCGCACCGCGACTCCCGGGCCGAAGTCGAACGCCCGCGACGGGCGGTGCTCGGCCATCACCGATCGCACCGTGGCCGACCAGTCCAGTGGCCGGCAGATAACCTGTGACAGGCAGTCGGCGTAAAGGTCTCCGGCCCGCTGCAGGTCCCGCGGAAAATCGGTGGCGTACACCGGCGCGGCGAGCCGGGCGCTGGTGATCGACGTGCCGGCCCAGGCCCGGTCCGCGCCGAGGTGGTCGAGCACCGGTGCCAACCGGCTGTTGTGGAACGGCACCGTGCTGCGCAGGAAGGCGTAGCCGGCGCCCGCCCCGGCGAATGCCGCCCGATGCCGCAACCACAGCTCGAGCAGCCCGTTGGTGCTGCCGCAGAGGACGGCGTCGCAGGGGCCGTTCACCAGGCCCAGTTCGACTGGGCGCCCGCCTTCCGCCAGGTGCTCGGCCAGCAGGTCGCGGAGCCGGTCCACCTTTAGCCCGGACACGGCGACCATCGGCCCGGGACGCCCCTTGGCGCCGCTGAGCTGGGCATATCGGCGCACGAGTCCCGGTTCGCCGTGCGGGTTACCGGCCGTCTGCTGGCAGCGCAGCAGGGTCAGCGTCGTCATGGCCATCGACTCGTGAGCGTCCCGGAGGAACTGCTGCTGGCCGCCGTCCGGCTTCAGCGACGCGATCACCGCGGAGATCAGGCCGAGGCTGTGGCCGAGGCCGATCACCGGGCCGGACCAGGCTGCCCGGGCATCCGGCCGGAGCAGGCACAGGTGCATGAGGTGGGTGAGCAGCCCTTCGACCACCGAGGACCGCAGTGCCGCCGGGGTGATCGGCACCTGACCACGAAGCCAACCGCGTAGCGGGATTCCGTCCGGCGGCAGGTGCCGGGCGCGGTCCGGGCCGAAGCGGTAGACCGCCCGGTCGACGGCCTCTGCGGCGACCTCGAGGAGCTGCCGGTCGCCGGGGCGCCGATAGAGGTGCTGCAGTTGCCGGACCAGGCCGGGTACGGACGCCCCGAAGCCCGAGAACAGCAGAAGGGCGGACGCCGGCCTGTGCCGACCCGAGGAGGTCATGCGGATCCTCCTTGGTGCAGGCCGTCGATACCGCGTGTCCGGCTGCCCCGGGCGATGCGCCACGGCGGCACGGGCTCACCGATCGCGGACGTGACCTCCAAGCCCGCGGCGAGCCGGTCGAAGGTCGCTCCGCGCAGGTCCGCCCGTTCGATGTACGGGTTCCAGTCCGACCAGCGGTCGACATTGGTCTGCAGGTTCCGCACCGTGCCGAGCGCGGCGTGGGTGGGGACATCGTCGAGTTCGACGACCACCGGGGCGTTGCGGTTGACGTCCATCGCCATATCCGCAGCGTCCCCGGCCGCACGACGGCGGACATCCGGCAACTGACGCGACTCCATCCATAGAAGCTGGTCTATCTATGGTCCCGGGTGCCGTGCCACAACTCGTTTGATGGTCGTGGTCTGGGCTTTTGAAGATCGTGTCGGGCCGTCGCCGTAGGACGACATGCTCCGGTGGGCGGCAGCCAGCAAAACTCCTACTAGCGGAACTGGTCTCTGATGGAAACCTATTGGCATGACCAGTGATCCGGCATAGCCGGCGGGGATCCCCGCCGGCTACTGTCCGACGTGCGCACCGCCCACCGGTGCGGGTCGACCAGCGGGTGACCTGGTTCGCGCTGCTGGTGCCGGCCGGGGCGACGTTCGTGGGGATCCCGTTCGACCGGTACTTCCTCGTCTCCCACTGCGTCAGCGACGGCGTGTGCCAGTTCTGGCGTCGCAGGTGCTGATCTACTGGCCGCCGGCGCTGCTGCTGGCGTACATGGCGATCGCCGTCTGCTACCTGCGGGTCGCCCGGGCACGAGGGCTGGGCGCGCGGGTGCTGCCGTACGCGCTCACCGGTGGCGCGCTGACCCTCCTGTTCACCGCCGCGTGGGTGGCGGCGCGCCTGTACCTCCCGACCCACCCGCCCCGGACCCGCCTCGGCCCGCCCACCCGGTCACCGGGCTGGACGAGGTGGTGCGCCAGCGGGTCCGCCTCGGCATCCACCATCGTGCACGAGGCGCGCCGGGCGGAGTTCGGTTACCTGCGTACCCAGTTGGGCCTGACCGCCGGGAACCTCTCCAAGCACCTGGGCGTGCTGGAGGCGGCCGGGCTGATCGAAGTCGAGAAGGGGTACGCCGGCAAGCGTGGCCGCACCTGGATCACCCTCACCGCCGCCGGCGACACGGCGCTCGCCGACGAGATCGCGCGGCTCAAGCTGCTCGTCGCCCGTGTCGAGACCACAGACCCTCCGGAGGACCGATGAATACCGTACTGACCCGCCGACACCTGCTCACCGCCGCGCTCGCCACCGGGGTCGCCGTGCCGCCCGGCGCTGCCCGCGGCTGGGCGGCACTGGTGTCGGCACCTACGCCACCGGCGGCAGCGACTGCTCGAAGGCCCCAACCCGGCCTTCCCGGAGGTGCAATTCATTCCCTGACGCGCCGTCGGACGGCGATCGTGGGCAGCGGACGCAGCCGGGCGCGCAGGATCGTGACCGGAGTCCCTCGTCAGCGGTTCCCGAAGAAGGTGTTGGAGGAATGTCGAGAACGGCCTGGCAGCTCCGTCTCAGGCGCGGATGCGGTCACCGTGGCCGCACAACCCCGAGGAGACCCGGCATGACGATTCAGCGGATGGACAACGTTCTCATCGTTGTCGACGACCTTGACGCCGTTGTCTCGTTCTTCGTCGAACTTGGCATGGAGTTGGAGGGCAAGGGGCCGGTCGAGGGACGGTGGGTGGAGCGTGTCATCGGGATCGACGACGTCCGACAGGACGTCGCGATGCTGCGGACCCCGGACGGTGACGGCCGAATCGAGCTGGCGATGTTCCACACGCCGAAGGCGATCACCGCCGAGCCGAAGGATGCACCGGCGAACACGCTGGGCATTCGCCGTATCATGTTCGCCGTCGATGACGTCGAGGGCGTGGTTGCCCGCCTGCGCACCCACGGCGCCGAACTCGTCGGCGAGCTGGCACAGTACGAGGACAGCTATCGGCTCTGCTACGTCCGCGGCCCCGAGGGCATCATCGTCGGACTGGCCGAACAGCTCGGCTGAAGGCCGCGGCCGCGACCGACGTCGGACCGCTGGTCAGGTTCGCGGCCGGAACGGGCCGAGGGTGGCACGGATCTGATCGCCCGCGCCCCAGTCGTCGTCGAACTGGGCCAGCACGGCGAGGTGCTGGCGTAGCTGGACAATCGGCATGCGGGCCCGCCAGTCGCCGTCAAGGGAGGTCAGCTCGGCATAGACCTCGAAGAACCGTTGCGCCTCGGGCGGGGGCGAGGTGGACCACAGATGGGCGAGGTCGACCTCGGCCCACATGTAGGACACGGCCGGGTCGATCAGCGCGGGCCGGCCGTCCGGGGTGGCCAGCAGGTTCTGCGTCCACAGATCGCCGTGCGTCAGGCATGCCGGCCGGTCCGGCAGCAGGTCGGGCAGCCGGTGACACAGCCGTTCCAGTGCCGTCCGGTCTCCGGGGTCGAGTGCCGCCTCGACGCGGGGCTGCCCGAGCCACCGAAGCAGCCGATGCTGTGCGAAGAATGCGAAGCCGTCCTCATCCCAAGTGTTGATCTGCCGGTAGCGGCCCAGCCAGTTGTCGCGGTGCCATCCGAAGCGAGGATGGGTCGTGCTCAGGTGCAGGCGGGCGAGCGTGTGCGCGAACTGCTCCCAGAAGGTCTCACTGCGCGGCCTCGGCCGCAGTACCGACAACACAAGCAGCTCTCGGTCCGCCAGGATCACCTCGGGGGTCGCCACGCCGCCGAGCTCGCGTAGGGCGGCCAGCCCTTCGGCCTCCGCGACGAAGACGTCGTCGGCAGGCGCGTCGGCGAAGGCCTTGACGAACACCGAGGGCGCTTCCCGGCGGGTGGCTACGCCCGCGAGCGCCGCGACCCCACCCGTCGCCGGCTCCACTGTGACGACATCGCGCATCCCGGCCCGGAAGAGGCACTCGAGCAGGTACGTCGCCGAGTGCATCACGAAGGGTTCCTCCTGGCCGGGTGCGTGTTCGCCAGATGTTATGCGAACGACAGTTGACCGTTCGATACCGACCTTCGGTCCCAAGGCCAGACCACGCAACATGCCGCCAGCCGAGCGCCACGCACCGTCACAGCGGGAGATCATCTTCTGCTGTCTCGTCCTACCGACGAGCGGACGTCGCGTTAGCTGCGCTGCGCCCCCTCAGCCGCCGTAGGAACGCGTCCGTTCGGCGTTGCTGGTTGCGTGACGCCCTGCCCACCTCCAGCACATCATCGTCAATCACCATCCGGACGGAGGGCACCGGTCGGTTGGAAAGCCACTCCTGCGTCAGCCCGATGATGGCAGGTAGTGCCGTCGGAGCCAGGACGACCAGCAGCGAGCCCATGGCGAACGCGTCCACAGGCTTCGCACCGGCCGGTACGTCACCGTGGCGCACCGAGTCGACACCGTCGACGGCGAGACCCAGCAACCTGTCACGCAGCGCCATCGCGAGTGCGCCAGGTCGAGCGCGATGTCCGGGCCGCTGTCGGGCCGTCAGGGCATCAGTGAACGTCATCACCCCCCCGGCGGCACTGGCGGGTGGCACCGGCTTTGTCATGTGATCGTCATGAACCTGGGGACAATCCGCCATGCCCGATAGGCAGGCTGTGCCGCATACCGACGGAACGAGCCGGAGGCGTGACATGGGGCAACTGGTCCGAGCGACGGCACAGGTGCCAGGAGCGTCCGGCGGCCCGTCCGAGCCGGTCGAGGTGTTCGTCGACGGGGAACTGGACATCGCCAGGGTGCCCCGGCTCGGTGCCGTCCTCGACGCGGTCATCGACCAGCGCCCGGCCCACGTGGTGATCGACCTCGCCGCCTGCCGGCATGTCGACGCCGCCGGGATCTCGCTGCTGCTGGACGCGCACCGCCGCCTGATGCGCTCCGGCGGGCAGGTGACGCTCCGCCAACCCAGCACGCGGGTGCGGCGCATCCTGCGGATCGCCCGGCTGCACAACGTCCTCCGAATGGAACCCCCGGAGCCGGTCGAGGGGTCGGCCGCCCCGGCAGGCGAGCGGAGCACCACCGCTGTGCCGGCTGCACCAGACCTTTTCCCATCCCCTTCCCCCCGGGGACGCGTGGCGGGGCCGGTATCGGTTCGAACCGGCTCCGCCACGCACGGGGATCTGGAACCCGGGCCCCATGCCGAGGATGCGGAGCGTCCCGGCCCCGACCAGGGCGCTGCCGGGCGCGACGGATCGGAGCGGACGGGTGCGCGGGGCGAACATGAAGGTCGTACCCGCGACAGCCGGTAGGTGGGGTGGCGACGGCAAACCGGGCGAGTGTGCCCCCTACCCGCGAACGAGTCCGGTCGGTACCTGCGCGACTACGCCCGCCGGCATCCGCGCGGCGCGGCACTGCTGATGCGGACGATCGGCCAGTGTGTCGACGGGTCTGACGCGGCGGACGAGCGGATCGGCTCGGACCCGGACCGGGGCGTGCCGGTCCTACGAGTGATTTCCGACTGAGTGGCCGGACGACCGGCGGCCCGGCGCCGGCAGCGGTGCACTGTTCGGACCGCCGCCGGGCAGCGGCAGAAACCGCAGGGACGCACGGCCCGTCAGAACCGTGCCGGTGGGCGAACGTGGCCGGGGCCGACGAATCGCGCCGTGTGCCCAGGGGACCGAGTCAGACGCCGCCGTTGGCCTGCTGCTGTGTCGGCCGGGCCAACATATCGGTGAGGCCGCGGGTGTGAAGCTGTTCGTAGACACCGGGTTGGGGGTCGACCACCAGGAGTCTGCAGTTGCACGCGGCGGCGGTGCTGCCGCCTGACATCAAGGCGTCCACCCCCGCGTCGTCGATCGCCGGCACGGCACGGAGGTCGACGAAGATCCTGTCGGGCTTCGTGGCGGCCAGCACTGCGGTGACCCGGTCCTGCAGTTTGAACGCGTTTTCCGAGGTGATGGCGCCGTCGGGCCGGATGGCGATCGCGGCATTGGGCAGGCGCTGGGTTGCGATGATGAGCGTCATCGTTCCTCCGTACAGATCGGGAGTCCGTACGCCCCGATGGGGATCACGCCGGGTAGGTTTCCGCTCGACGCGCCACAGTAGTGGGCGGGGGACCGCGGTGGCAGTGCGGGTGGGGGATCGGCCGGCCTCGTCGTACCGGCCAAACTATGTTTCCGATGTGGCGATCCGTCTGCGGGTATGCGTCGGTCTCGTGACAGCAGTGTTGGCCCGAGGCGGGAGGGCGGCGTGGACCTGAGCCGAGGCTTCCGGTAGGACGTGTCGATCGGGAGCGGACGGCCCGAAGCGGTACCAGGACGGACGTGTTCCTACGGCGACCGCCGGCCTTCCTGCTCGTCGTGTCGGCTACCGGAATGCGGGACCCCACCCGCTCATCGGGACGGAGCCTGAGTCACGGGCCCGGGACGCTCCGGACGCGCCCGCCGTCCGCACGACCGACGTCCAGATGGCCACCTCGCTTCACGTTGACAATCTTCAATGGGACGTGGGGAACCAGACTGGTGTTTCCGCCGACTATCTCCCTGGCGCATCGTGACGGCTGGAGAGGGTGGGCAGGTGGAACGCAGACGTTTCATGGTCGGGGTCGGCGCGGTGGCGGCTGGCGCGGGGATGGCCGCCGGCCCAGGGGTGGCCCGGGCGTCGGGGCCGTTGCGGGTGCAGATCGTGATGTTCGACGGCGTGGAGGAGCAGGACTTCGCCGGACCGTACGAGGTCTTCTCGCTGGCCGGTCGCCTGTCCGGTGGCGGGATCCGGGTCTGCTACGTGACCGGCGGGCGGCCGCGCACCGTGACGGCGGCGTTCGGCACGAGGGTGGCGGTGGAGCGGGGCTGGTCCCCCGGGGCGGCTGACCTGATCGTGGTGCCCGGCGGTGGTTTCGGCCGGCCGGAGGAACCGGGTATCTGGCCCGAGATCAACAAGGGTGACCTGCCGCGCAGGCTGGCCGCGGCCCGCCGTCCGGGGCTGACGATCGCGTCGCTGTGCACCGGCGCGATCATCCTGGCCGCCGCGGGCCTCACCGCCGGTCGGCCGTGCACGACCCACGGCGGCGCGAAGGCCGAGCTGGCCGCGCGCGGCGGGCTGGTGAAGAACGCTCGGGTTGTCGACGACGGCGACCTGGTCACGGCCGCGGGCATCACGTCCGGCCTGGAGCTTGCCCTGCACCTCGTGCGGCGAGAGGTGAGCGCCGACGTGGCCACCCGCGCCGAAGGCGTACTGGAGTACGAAGCCCGCGGCACCGTCTGGACCCCCTGACCGCCAACCCCCTTGGAGGCCCTCGTGTCGACTACCGCGGCACCGTCATCGGAGCCGGAAACCCCGATCGCACCGCCCGCCGCCGCCGCGCCGCCGGGTGCACCGGCCGCGCGGCGGCGGTCGATCGGACCGCTGGTGCTGCGGCTGCACTTCTATGCCGGAGTCCTGATCGCGCCGTTCCTGGTCGTGGCCGCGCTGACCGGCCTGGCGTTCGTGTTCACACCGCAGCTGGACAGCCTGGTCTACGCCCACGAGCTGCGCGTCGACGCCGGCGGCGCACCCGCTCGTCCGCTGGCCGAGCAGGTAGTCGCCGCCCGCGCCGCCCATCCAGACGGTGACCTGGCGTCGGTGCTCCCGCCGGTGGCGGCGACCGACACCACGAAGGTGGTCTTCAACCTGCCACACCTCCGGGAGAAGCAGCACACGGTGTACGTGGACCCGTACACGAACGAAGTGCGCGGCACCCTGACCACCTGGTTCGGGGAGACACCGCTGATGACCTGGCTGGACGACCTGCACCGCAACCTGCACCTGGGCGTCGTCGGCCGGCACTACTCCGAGCTGGCGGCGAGCTGGCTGTGGGTCGTCGTGCTCGGCGGTCTCTTCCTGTGGCTGCGCCGCCAGGGGACCGGCCGACGCGGGCTGCGCCGCACCGTCCTGCCCGACCTCGCCGCGAACGTGGGCGTGCGCCGTACCCGAAGCTGGCACGCGGCCACCGGGGTATGGCTCGCGATCGGGCTGCTTGCGCTGTCCGCGACCGGGTTGACCTGGTCACGCTATGCCGGCGGGAATTTCGACATCGTCCAGAACGGGCTCGACGCGCACAGCCCCACCCTGGAGACCGCTCTGCCCGGCGCCGCCCCGGCCCATGGCGTCGACAGCGGCGGGCACCACGGAGGCGGCACGACGACCGGGGGTTTCGACCCGACCGATGTCGACAGGGCCGCGTTGATCGCCCGCGAGGCCGGCGTGGACGGGAAGGTGATCATCTCGCCGCCCGCCGGGCCGGGTACGGCGTGGGTGGTGGCGCAGGACGACCCTTCCTGGCCGTACGGCTGGGACCGCGTTGCCGTCGACCCGGCCGCCGGCAGCGTCGTGGCGCGCTCCGATTTTGCCGACTGGCCGCTGCTGGCGCAGTTGTCCAAGCTGGGCGTCGCGTTCCACATGGGTTTCCTGTTCGGGATCGTCAACCAGATCCTGCTCGCCGCGCTTGCCGTCGGGCTGCTGTGCGTGACCGTGTGGGGATACCGGATGTGGTGGCAGCGCCGCCCCACCCGTGCCGACCGGCGTGCGCCCCTGGGCGCCCCGCCCGGTCGTGGCGCGTGGCGGCAGACGCATCCGCTGGTGATGATCGTCGTGCTTCTGATCGCGGTCGCGGTCGGCTGGGCGTTGCCGGCGCTCGGTGTCACCCTCGGCGCGTTCCTCGTCATCGACCTGGTGCTCGGCGTGGTCCAACGCCGGCGGGCACGGCGGGTGATACCGACATCGCCCGCACCCGTCCGGAGCTGATGGCCGGCCGGCCGGCATCGATCTGCCGGCGTCCCGGCGGAGCGGATCGAGGCGGGCTGGCTGGATCTGGTCGATCACCTGGTGCCGGCCCGACTCGTCACCCGAGGTACTGGCCGGATCTGTCGCGGTACCGCCCCTACAGCAGGGCGGCCGATGCGGAGTTCCAGAGGGTCCCGGTGCCCGGGCCCTACGCGGCGTTCCACCGGCGCAGGACGACGACGCAGACCGGGTGTCGTGGCCGCGGGAGTGGGGAACAGGTGGCAGTTTCGATCCATTGGGTGCGGCGGCGCCGGTGTGCATGCGCGGGATGTGAGGGTCGCGGCACGATGACCGGCATGAACGGCGATGCGACCGTCACGGAGTTGGCGCTGGCCGCGGGGCGAGGCGACCGGGAGGCGGCTGCGGCGTTCGTGGCCGCGACCCAACGGGATGTGTGGCGGTTCCTGGCCCACCTGGCCAGCCCCGTCGAGGCTGACGACCTGACCCAGGAGACCTACCTGCGGGCGCTGCGCAGCCTGCCGACGTTCGCCGGCCGCTCGTCGGCCGCCACCTGGCTGTTCACGATCGCCCGCCGGGTCGTGGTCGACCAGGTCCGCGCCGCGGCGGCCCGGCCCCGGCTGGTCGCGGGCGGGGACTGGCAGAAGGCCGCCGATACCGGCCGGGCTGGTGGGGCTGGGCGGTTCGAGGAAGGCGTGGTGTTGCGCCACCTGCTGGATGGTCTGTCGGTGGAGCGGCGGGAGGCATTCGTGGCCACCCAGGTTCTCGGGCTCTCGTACGAGGAGGCCGCGCGGGTGTGTGACTGCCCGGTGGGCACGATCCGGTCCCGGGTCGCCCGGGCGCGGGAGGATCTGATCGCCGCGATGGCCGAGCCGGCCCGCAGGCTTCGTTCCAGCTGAGGTGCGGCGGCCCGGCATCCGTCGGCCCGGGCATGTGCGGTTCCCGTCGGCCGGTGTGGCCGGAGATCAGCCGCAGGCGTGGCACCGGTGGTGGCTTGGGGTCGAAGGTGGCCCGCCACCACCGGTGGCGGTCCGGTTTCCCTCTCACCGCTCTCGCGCCGGTCGCCCTACCCGCCACCCGGGAGACGGACGGCAGGGTCCGCACCGCCGACCCCCGCCGGGTTTCTCGACCCGGGCCCTGACCGGGCCGCCGAAGCGGATCAACGGGCTGGAACCAACCACCGATCCACGACGACCAGTAGTAGAACGAGAAGCGAGAACCGGAGGAAATGCAGATGCGCAGGTCGGTATCACCCGGCGTACGCCGCGGGGCGGTCAGGTTCGCTGTCACCGTGGTGGCGGTGCTCGCCGCGACGGGCTGCGGCGGAACCGCCGACACACCAGCGGCCGCGCCCAGCCCGGCCCCGTCGGCGACCACCGACAGCGCCGTGTTCATGGTGCGGGACCCGTGGGTCAAGGCGGCCGACAACGGTATGACGGCGGCCTTCGGGACCCTGGTCAACAACACCCCCAGCGGTGTCACCATCACCGGTGTGAGCACCGGTGTCTCCCCGATGGAACTGCACGAGATGACGATGAAAGACGGCAAGATGGTGATGCAGCCGAAGACCGGCGGGATCACGATCAAGGCCGGCGGCAGTCACGTGCTGGAGCCCGGCGGCGACCATCTGATGCTGATGGACCTGAGCAAGCCGGTCCGGGCCGGTGACGAGCTGACCTTCACGCTCACCTTCGCCGACGGGCAGACCACCGGGTTCACCGCGGTGGCGAAGCCGTTCACCGGCGCCGAGGAGAGCTACGACCCGAGTTCGGGCATGCCGATAACCCCCGGCCAGCAGATGACGATGAGCCCGACGCCGTGACCGAGCCCGCGCAGCCCCGCACGGTGAGCCGGCGGCGCCTGCTCACCGGCGGTGCCCTGGGAGTCGGTGGCGCGGTCGCCGGGGCGGCGGCGGGCGTCGCCGCGACCGCCGCCGGCCGGCAGCCACCGGCACCGGTACCGCTCGACCCGGGCGCCGCCACCGCCGTCGGTACGGATGTCGAGCCGTTCCACGGCGCCCGGCAGGCCGGTATCGCCACCGACCCGCAGGCGCACGCGTCCTTCGTCGCCTTCAGCCTGCACCGGGGAGTCGACCGGGCGGCGCTGGGCCGGCTGATGCGGCTGCTCAGCGACGACGCCGCCCGGCTGACCCAGGGCCGGGCGCCGCTGGCCGACACCGAACCGGAACTCGCCGTACTGCCGGCCCGGCTCACCATCACCTTCGGGTTCGGCCCCGGCCTGTACGCGGCGGCCGGCCGGGAAGACCGTCGGCCGCCGTCCGTCGCCGAACTGCCCGTCTTCGAGATTGACCGGCTGCAACCGGCCTGGTCCGGTGGTGACCTGCTGCTGCAGATCTGCTCCGACGACCCGCTGACGGTCACGCACGCGCAGCGGATGCTGGTCAAGGACGCCCGGCCGTTCACCGCCGTCCGCTGGGTGCAGCGCGGCTTCCGGCGCAGTCGCGGTGCGCAGGCGGACGGGCACACCCAGCGCAACGTCATGGGTCAGCTCGACGGGACCGCCAATCCCCGTCCCGGCAGCACCGCGTTCGAGCAGTCGGTCTGGGTCGGCGACGGCCCGGACTGGCTGCGTGACGGCAGCACCCTGGTGCTGCGACGGATCCGGGCCGAGTTGGAGACCTGGGACAAGCTCGGCCGGCCCGACAAGGAACTCGCGGCCGGCCGGCGCCTGGACACCGGGGCGCCGCTGAGCGGCCGGCATGAGCAGGACGAGCCCGACTTCTCCGCCCTGAACGAGGCAGGGCTGCCGGTCATGCCGGACTTCGCGCACGTGACCCGGGCCCGGGTGATGGACGACCGACTCAAGATCCTGCGCCGGCCGTACAACTACGACGGGGTGCCGGACGCCGCCGGACGGGCGGACAGCGGCCTGATCTTCGCCGCCTACCAGGCCGACATCGAGCGGCAGTACCTGCCGATCCAGCGCCGGCTCGCCGAGCGGGACCTGCTCAACGACTGGATCACCCCGATCGGCTCCGCGGTCTTCGCGATCCCCCCTGGCTGTGAGCCCGGGGGCTGGATCGGCGAACAGGTGCTGGGGTGACCGGCGAGATGCCGAGCAACGACGAGGAAGGACGGCCGATGCGAGGCGTCGGACGAAGGCTGGTGGCGCTGGCCGTACTCGCGGTCACCGGGGCCGTCGCGGGCGGGCTGCTGGGAGCCCGCCCGGCGGCTGCGCACGCCCAACTGCTGGGCAGCGACCCCCGGGCCGACTCGATCGTGACCACACAACTCGACGAGATCACGCTCACCTTCAACGAGCTGGTCCGGGGCAACTTCAGCACCGTGGTGGTGACCGGTCCGGACGGGGGCCGGCACGGCGCCGGCCAGCCACGGGCGGCCGACAAGCGGGTACACCTGCCCGTCGAGCCGGTACGGTCCGGAAGTTACCGGGTCGCGTACCGGGTGGTCTCCGCCGACGGGCACCCGATCCAGGGACAGTTCCGGTTCACTGTCGCGCTGGCCCCGGCACTGGAGCCGACCGGCGCCCCGGCCACCCCGCCGGCAACCGCCGACGGCCCGTCCGTGTCGCCGGCCGCCGGAGTGCCGACTGCGGATACCGGGGCCGGAGCCGGGCTGTGGGGGGCCGGTGCGGCCGGACTCGGCGTCGCGCTGGTCGGCGCCGGGTTCGTCCTGGTACGCCGACGGCGCCGGATCCCGGCGCGGTGAGTACCGGATCGCGGCAGGGCACGACCACTCCCGCTGCGCCGGTCTCCCGCCCGGCCCGCAGACCCTACTGGCTGCCCGCCGGTGCCGGGCTGGCCGGGCTCGGCGTGCTCTTACTCGCGCTCGCCGCCGGAGACGGTCTCAACGCCGCCACGATCACCGGCCTGCCCGACCCGGGCCCGGTCACCAGCTACGCCCTGCCGATGGTCCGGCTGCTGGGCGACGCGCTGGCCACCCTCACCGTCGGGCTGGCGGTAACCGCCGCGTTCCTGCTGCCCGGCGACGGCCCCAGCGTCTCCGCCCCCGGATACCTGCTGCTGCGCCGGGTCACCGCGCTGGCCGCCGGCTGGGCGGCGACCGCCCTCGTCCTGATCGTGCTGACCGTCTCGGACCTGCTCGGAGCCCCGCCACCGCAACTCGGTGCCGCGACCGTGGTCAGCTTCGCCACCTCGATCTCCCAGGGACAGGCCCTGCTGCTCCAAGCCGGGCTGGCCGGGCTGGTCGCGGTACTGGCCTGGACCGGCGTGTCCCGGGCGACCGCCGCGATCACCGCCGGACTCGCCCTGGTGGCGGTACTGCCGCCCGCGTTCACCGGGCACGCCGCCGGCGCCGGCAACCACCAAGTCGCGGTGACCAGCCTGGCCCTGCACATCCTCGCCGCCACCGTCTGGGTCGGAGGGCTGGCCGCGCTGCTGGTGGTGCGCCGTCACCGGCCGCTCGCCGACGCCGCCGCCCGGTACAGCCGGCTGGCCCTGGCCTGCAGCGTCGCCGTCGCGGTCAGCGGCCTGGCCAACGCCTGGGTACGCCTCGGCGCCTGGGACCAGCTCTGGCAGTCCCGCTACGGCTGGCTGATCCTCGGCAAACTCGCCGCCCTGCTGGCGCTCGGCGGGCTCGGCGCGGCACACCGCTGCCGTACGCTCGCCGCGCTGCGCGCCGGAGAACCCGCCGCGTTCGTCAGGCTCGCAGCCGGGGAACTGGTGCTCTTCGCCGCGACCTTCGGCCTGGCGGTGGCGCTGTCGCGCAGCCCTACCCCGATCCCGACCGACCCGGTCGACGCGGACCCGCTCGTCGAGCTGCTCGGCTTCACCCCACCCGCCCCGCCCACCCCGGGCCGGCTGCTCAGCGACCCGCTGCCGGACATGTTCTTCCTCAGCGTCTGCGCACTCG
Organism: Plantactinospora sp. KLBMP9567; assembly: GCF_033446045.1. Classification (NCBI taxonomy): domain Bacteria; kingdom Bacillati; phylum Actinomycetota; class Actinomycetes; order Micromonosporales; family Micromonosporaceae; genus Plantactinospora; species Plantactinospora sp. KLBMP9567. The sequence goes on from NZ_JAWQRR010000002.1 coordinate 108,770, forward strand.
CGGTCGCGGGATACCTCGCCGGAGTGTGGCGGTTGCACCGAGCCGGACACCGCTGGCCGCCATCGCGCACCGCGAGCTGGCTGGCCGGAATACTGCTGCTCGCCGCCGTCACCAACCTCGGCATCGCCCGCTACGCCTACGTACTGTTCAGCGCGCACATGGTCCAGCACATGGTGCTGTCGATGGCGGTACCGATCCTGCTCGTCTGCGGCGCGCCGATCACCCTGGCGTTACGGGCGCTGCGCCGGCCCACCGACCGGCAGATGCGGGGCGCCCGGGAATGGCTGCTACTGCTGATCCACAGTCGACCGCTCCGGCTGCTGACCCATCCGCTGATCGCGCTCGGCATCTATTCGGCCAGCCTCTTCGGCCTGTACTTCAGCGACCTGCTCGGCACCCTGATGCGCTACCACCTCGGCCACCTGGCCATGCTCACCCACTTCGTCGTCGCCGGATACCTGCTCTTCTGGGTACTCATCGGCGTCGACCCGGGACGGCCACGACTCGCCCCACCCCTGCTGGTGATCATCCACTTCGCGGCCATGATGGCACACGGCTTCTTCGGCCTGGTCCTGATGCAGTCGAGCACCGTCATCGCCCCGGACTGGTACGCCGCCGTCCATCCCGACTGGGCATCCTCCCTGCTGGCCGACCAGCGTCTCGGCGCCGGTATCGCCTGGGCCTCCGGCGAACTCCCGGCCGCCATCGTCATGATCATCCTGCTCCGGCAGTGGATCAGCGCCGACCAGCGTGCCCAGGCCCGGCTCGACCGGGCCGCCGACCGCGCCGACGCCACCGGAGAGGAGGACGACCTCGCCCGCTACAACGCCTTCCTCCGTGCCGCCGCCCGCGACTCCCACCGCAGCCGTGCCGACGAGCGGTACGGTGCTGCCACCACCCGGGACAGGGAGTAGGCAGACCTCGCCGCGCTCCCGCCCAGCGAGCGGCGTTTCTGGCCAAGCCGTTGGCGTCGACGGCGAGGGTGGATCAACTGCCGTCCCAGAATCGGCACCTGTGGTCGGTGGCGAAGGGAGTCGATGCGATCGTCTCCGCGGCGAGGCCGAGTACGGCGGTTGTTCCGCGGTGGGCGCGTGCCCATGGCGTCCGGCCAGCGGTGTTCGGGTCGCCGCGGTGCGCGAATGTCGTCCAGTAGTCGATCATCGCCTGGCTCAGCCGCCGTTGCTCGGGGGTCATCTCCGCGTAGTCCGGATACTGGCTCCGGGGGATGGAGGTGTCCCAGAGGAACGGCAGGTCCCAGCCGTGGTACGCGCCGAACGGCGGAGCGCCGTCGAGAAACTCGTAGGCGTACACGGGCGCGTACCGGCTTGCGGTCCGGACCGTGTCGAGTACCGGGCAGGCGCCGATGCCGCCGCCCCAGTCGGTCAGCACGGTCGCCAGCGCCAGCGCCGGACTGGCGAAGTCATCAGCCAGGTACTCCCGCAACACGTCCTCGGCACGATTGCCGAAGGCGGAACGGATCACCTCGGCATAGCCCTCGGCGGTCAGGTCACGGTGCAGGGTGAGCACGAATCCGCGCATCTCGTCGTGGGTACTGCCGATCAGCAAGGGAACACGGGCTGCCGCGCCGTGCCGGATAGCGTCGATCGGCTGTCGTGGCAGGAAGGGTGTGCCGGCGATCGGTCCCCAGGGATCGTCTCGGCGCTGTCCGGTCACGGGCCGGTTGGGATCGGCCAGGACGTGGACCAGGTCCCCAACCGGGACCGACCGCAGACACCCGGCGATGTCCGTGGCGTCGTCACAACCAGCCTGGCGGATCGCCTCGACGCCCTTGCGGTCGGCGTCGGTCCTCGTCATGACCGGGTTGGCGCACGCGCCGCTCTGCAGGATCGCCCGCTGGAACAGTCCGCGCGACGTTGGCGAGGAGAGGTGAGCACAGATCGCGCGTGCGCCAGCCGACTGGCCCGCAAGGGTCACCCGGGTCGGGTCACCACCGAACGCCGTGATGTTGCGGCGGACCCAGCGCAGCGCCTCGGCCTGGTCGAGCAGGCCGTAGCTTCCCGAGATGGTGCCTTCGGCGTCGAGCGAAGCCGAGGACAGGAAACCGAGCGCGCCGAGTCGATAGTTGACGGTGACCACGACGACGTCGCCGCCGGTGGCGATGCGGGCGCCGTCGAACTGCGAGCCCGCACCGGAGTTGAAGTTGCCCCCGTGCAGCCACACGATCACGGGCAGCCGACCCGGCCGAGTCGGTCTCGTCGGCGAAACCACATCGAGGTAAAGGCAGTCTTCCTCGCCCAGGACGATCGGCTGGTTCTGCTCGTCACGGCCGGCTTGCGGGCAGATGGGGCCGGGGCTTGTCGCATCTCGCACCCCGAGCCACGGTCGTGCCGGCCTAGCTGCGGTCCAGCGCCGGTTGCCGACCGGCGCAGTGGCGTACGGAATCCCGGAGAAGCGGACGGCTCCGGTGCCGGCCTCGCCGCGCAGTGTGCCCGCCTCGACCCGCACCTCTGGCTCTGTGATGTTGGCCTCTGGCTCTGCGATCCTGGCGAGGACGGCTCGGTCCGGCTGGCGCGTTCGCGAAGGCTCGGCGCTCGACGCTGGCGGGAGCGCCATGGCTGTCAGGATGGCCGGGGCCGCCACCCAGAAGAGACGGTTCCGCGCGATCAGATTCATGCAGGGAGTGTGGTGGGGAACCTCGGCCGGTGCGTCCGTTCCTGGTGGAACAGTCTTCTACTCGGAATTACGTACGACGCCCGGAGCATGCGCTGGTACGGCGACGCCCGATCGCGCGCCTGCCGTACCTCGGAACCGACCGGCAGTCAGTCGGTGCCGGCCTCCATCGCGGCGTGGTCGAGCAGCTTGTCGACGTCGGAGACCTCGCCACGGGAGGCGATCGCCTCGGCGCCGCCCTCGGGCATCGCGCCGATCAGCCCGGTCGAGATCGGCTGGGCCGTACCGAGCAGCGCCGGGTGCGGACTGCCCCCGACCATGCCGAGCTGGGCGTACTGCTCAAGCTTGGCGCGCGAGTCGGCGATATCGAGGTTGCGCATGGTGAGCTGGCCGATCCGGTCGACCGGGCCGAAGGCGGAGTCCTCCGTCCGCTCCATCGACAGTTTGTCGGGGTGGTAGCTGAACGCCGGGCCGGAGGTGCCCAGGACCGAGTAGTCCTCGCCGCGTCGCAGTCGCAGGGTCACCTCGCCGGTGACCGCCGTACCGACCCAGCGTTGTAGCGACTCGCGCAGCATCAACGCCTGCGGGTCGAGCCAGCGACCCTCGTACAGCAGCCGGCCGAGCTTCCGTCCCTCGGTGTGGTAGCTGGCCAGGGTGTCCTCGTTGTGGATCGCGTTGACCAGCCGTTCGTACGTCGCGTGCAGCAACGCCATGCCCGGCGCCTCGTAGATGCCCCGGCTCTTGGCCTCGATGACCCGGTTCTCGATCTGGTCGGACATGCCCAGCCCGTGCCGGCCGCCGATGGCGTTGGCCTCCAGCACCAGGTCGATGGCGGAGGCGAACTCCTTGCCGTTGATCGTCACCGGCCTACCCTGTGCGAACCCGATGGTGACGTCCTCGGGGACGATCTCCACCGCCGGGTCCCAGAACCGCACGCCCATGATCGGATCGACGATCTCGATGCCGGCGTCGAGGTGCTCCAGGGTCTTGGCCTCGTGCGTCGCGCCCCAGAGGTTGGCGTCGGTCGAGTACGCCCGCTCCACGCTGTCGCGGTAGGGCAGGCCGTGGGTGAGCAGCCACTCCGACATCTCCTTGCGGCCGCCGAGTTCACCGACGAAGTCGGCGTCCAGCCACGGCTTGTAGATCCGAAGCGAGGGGTTGGCGAGCAGGCCGTACCGGTAGAACCGCTCGATGTCGTTGCCCTTGAAGGTGGAGCCGTCCCCCCAGATCTGTACGCCGTCCTCGAGCATCGCGCGCACCAGCAGGGTACCGGTGACGGCGCGGCCGAGGGGCGTGGTGTTGAAGTAGGTACGGCCACCCGACCGGATGTGGAAGGCGCCGCAGGCCAGGGCGGCCAGCCCCTCCTCGACCAGCGCCGCCCGGCAGTCGACCAGCCGGGCGACCTCCGCGCCGTACGCCATCGCGCGCCCCGGCACCGATTCGATGTCGGGCTCGTCGTACTGGCCGACGTCGGCGGTGTATGTGCAGGGCACGGCGCCCCGGTCGCGCATCCACGCGACCGCTACCGAGGTGTCGAGGCCTCCGGAGAAGGCGATCCCGACACGTTCACCGACAGGCAGGGAGGTGAGTACCTTGGACACGATCAATAGTATATGCACAGCCCCGCATGATCATGCATTCAGGGGTACTGCTGTCGGAACCTCCGTCGCGGACGGGACGGCTTCGGTCGTTGCACCCGCAGTTCAGGTGGCTCCGGTCACCGGGTTCGCCCGGCCCTCGAAAACCTGGGCAGCGTTGCGGCGTGTCCGCCGGGCCACCGACCCCGGTGGTCGGTTCCAGGCCAACCGCGAGAACCTGATCGACCCGACGGGACAGTCGGGCGATGGGGGAGCACGGGCACGCACCGCTGTTCGGTCCTGCCGTAGCCACCGGCGCACCGAATCAGGTTGCGGTGAAGATCACTGCGCCGGATTCAAGGGGCTTCCCTCGCCAGTTCGGCGATCCGGGCCCAGGCCGGAGAGGAAACGCCGGCTGCCATGCCGGCCACGGTACGTCCCCGCGTACGGCTGGAGATCGATCGTCTCCGGTGCGTAGGCAGGCGTCGGCACCGTGCCGAACAGCCCGGCGAGCCAGAGCAGCAGCTCGTCCTGCAGGGCAAGCACCCGCGAATCGTTGCCGTAGGCGGCGAACACCAGGTCGTGCTCCGGCACGACGACCAGCACCGCCACTCCGCCAGGCGAGGCCCTGGACATGCTCAGCACCGTCGTGCCGCCGAGTGAGCGCACCAGCCAGCCGAGGCCGACGGGCGACGTGTTCGGCGTACCCAGGTCGTGCGTGACCGATCGCATACGCGCGACCGACCTCGCCGACAGCACCCGCGTGCGTGCAGGCGCCGGTCATCCCCGCCGCCGCGAAGACGTCACGCTCGAGTAGTTCGTGGTACGGCCGGCCGGTCACCACCTCCAGCAGCCGGCCGGCGACGATCATGCCGCCGTTGGAGTAGCTGACGTACTCGCCCGGCTCGAAGAGAACGTCGCACTCGCGGCCGAGCCGCTCCAGGTAGACCTTGAGGGCGTCGCGGCCCACCGCCTCCGGAAAGAACAGGTCGGCGTCGATGCCGCTGGTGTGGGTGACGAGGTGGCGGACCCGGATCTTCTCGGCCGCCCCGGGCGTAGCCAGCCGGAACTCCGGCAAGTAGTCGACGACCGGCGCGTCGAGGTCGAGAGCGTCCCGCTCGACCTGCTGGAGCACCAGCGTGGTTGTCATGATCTTGGTGATGGACCCGAACAGAAAACTGGTGTTCTCGCTCATCGGCGCTCCGGTGGCAACGTTCGCCACACCGTGGGCGACGACGGCCTGCTCTCCGGCGTGATAGATGCCGGCAAGGAATCCGGGGACCTGGGTCGCCTCGCACAAATCGGCGGCCCGCTTGCTGATGTACGCGATCTCGTTCATGTCATCGATCCTCGAACCCTGCCCCCGGGGCAAGGTCAACCCCCCAGTTCGCCGGTGTCCCCTCGGCGGGCGCGACGGCTGTCTGACGGCGGCCGGGTGGGCCGCGGCTGGTCGAGGGGGAGGCGCAGGAGGCAGCGCTCTCCAGTTAACATCCCTCGGTCATGGATTGCCCGACCTGCCGGAGGGGTTGCCGGTGGTCCGGCACGGCGACGACCGGTCGTACCTGCTGCTGCTCAACCACGGCGCCGAGCCGGTGACGGTACCCCTGCCCCGCCCGGCGGTAGACCTGCTCGGCGAACGTGACCGGACGGTCGACACGGTGACCGTCGCGCCGCGCGGCGTGGCGGTACTCCGGTCCTGAAGGGGCGGTCTTCTGGACCTCGGTGGCGGGTCGGGCCGACGCGGTGGCGGAAAGGCCGGCCCGCCATCGACGGTGGGCCGGGCTACGCCTCCGGGAAGAGTTCGGGCAGCCGCTCCCGGGCCAGCGGTCGCAGCCGCTCGGCGAGCGCGGGGTCGACCGAGGCGTACGGCCAGCGGACCCGGGTGCCGATGTCGGCCCAGTCGCCGACGTGGGCGAGGAACTTGTCGAGCGCGGAGTTGGCGTACCCCCCGCGCTGGAGCGGCTGGACGTGTTCGGTGAAGAACGCGTGGATCCGGCGCTCCACGTCGAGCGCGGCGTCCGGTCGCTCGGCCATCGTCCGCTGCCACGCCATCGCCCCGACCGGGCTGAGCGCGGCGATGTTCGAGTACGAGCCGGCGGCGCCGTGCCGGCGTCCGGTCGCCAGGTCGTGGCCGGCGACGAAGATCGCGATCCCGGCCGCGTGCCGCCGCATCCGGGCGTACCATTCGGCGTCGCCGCCGGCGACCTTGATCCCGATGAGTGTGTGTACCTCGCGGCGGATCACCGGGTACAGCTCGGCCGGCACCTGGGTCTTGGCGTGCGGCGGGTTGTAGAGCACCAGCGGCACCGGGTCGGCGACGGCCGCGACCCGGGACAGGAAGCGCAGCACCTCGCCGCGCGACATCGGCAGCCAGTCCGGCAGCGTCACCTGGATCGCACCGGGCCGGAGCGTGCGGGCCCGGGCGACCCGGGCCAGGCAGGTCTGCGCGCTCATGTGGCTGGCCCCGATCTGGAACGGCATGCCGCCCTGTTCGCAGCGCTGCGCCAGCAGCTCGTTGACCCGGTCGTACTCGTCCTCGTCGAGGGTGTGGAACTCGCCGGCGGTGCCGTGCGCGTACAGGCCGTCGAGCCCGGCGGCGACGAGGATGTCCAGGGCCGGGTCGAGACGCGCCCAGTCGATCGACTCGTCGGCGCGGATGGGGAGCAGTATCGTTCCCCAGGTGCCGCCGAGCGTCTCCGACGTCAGTATCTCCACGATGCCGCTCTCCCTGGTCGACGAGACGACCTGTGTTCAGCCGGATCGGCCGCGAGCGGGCGGGCAAGCGGCCGAGCGGGCAGGTGAGCCAGGTACGTCCGGCTGATTTCCAACCGGTACGGGCGGTGTCGCCGGTGTTACTTCCCGCACTGCCTGGCCTTCCGGGTCCGAGAGGTGGGATGTTATGACCCGAGGTTTCGACGAGCCTGGAGGCAGCATGCGTACGCGTAACGGTGGGTCGCTACAGGAGCGCATCGTCGCCCTGATCCACGAGCGCCGCCTGGCCCCCGGCGCGCCGATGCCGACCGAGCCGCAGCTGATGGACCTGCTCGGGGCGAGCCGCAACAGCGTGCGCGAGGCGGTGCGGGCCCTGCAGGCACTGGGCATCGTCGAGATCCGGCACGGCTACGGCACGTTCGTCGGTCAGGCTTCACTTGACGTGCTCACCCCGTCGCTGGCGTTCCGGGTGCGCTCCGGACCGGGCGGCGGGATCCGCGCGCTGCACGACCTGGTCGAGGTCCGTGAGCTGATCGAGACCGGGCTGATCGGCCAGGTGGCGCAGATCGTCAGCGGCCCCCGGATCGCCGCGCTGGACGCCCTGGTCACCGCCATGGACCGGGACCTCGAGGCCGACCGGGCGTTCCACTCGCTGCTCTACGAGTCGTGCGGCAACGAGCTGGTGCTCCAGCTGATCGGCCTGTTCTGGGACGTCTACCACCAGGTCGAGCCGGCGCTCGGTCCGCCGGAGGAGCGGACCGCGGAGATCGTGGTCAACCACCGCCGGATCGTGGCGGCGCTGCGCGCCCGGGACCCGGAGGCCGCCCGGGAGGCGATGCGGCTGCACTTCCGCGACGTGAAGGCACGCATCGCGCGGGCGGAGGCCCGGCCGGTCGAGGCGCTGACCGAGCCGGCCTGACCCCCGCCGGCCGGGCGGGTGGCCGGGCCCGGTCACACCAGACCGGCGGCGGCGAGATACTCCTTGACCCGGGCGACCTCGTCGGGGTTCAGCGGGATCTGCGGCAGCGCCGTGGTCGGGTACGCGATGATGCCGCGCAGGTGCAGCGCCGCCTTGAAGGCGCCCAGCGCCGAGGAGCTCATACCGATCCGGCCGGCGCCGACGTGGACGAGCTGGAACAGGCGCAGCAGGCGCTCCTGTTCGGAGCGGGCCGCCTCCCAGTCGCCCTTGACCGCCGCCCGGAACAGCCTCGCGTACCCGTGCGGGTCGACGTTGCCAAGGCCCGGCACGACACCGTCGGCTCCCATCCACAGCGCCGAGTCGACGGTCAGCTCGGAGCCGGTCAGCACGCTGAACGCGCCGATTTCCGGGCGGTCCCGGCGCCCGAGGATCACCCCGCGCAGCCCGGCCTCGTCACCGCTGGAGTCCTTGACCCCGGCGAGCGTCCCCTCGGCGGCCAGCTCCAGCACCAGGTCGGTGCCGAGCTTGCTGTGTACCGAGACGGGCAGGTCGTACGCGTACAGCGGAAGTCCGCCGCGGGCCGCGATGGTCCGGAAGTGCAGGGCGATCTCGTCCGGGTGGGTCCGGGTGTAGAACGGCGCGGTTGCCACCAGGCCGTCCGCGCCCGCCTCGGCCGCCACCCGGGCGTGGTCCAGCACCCGCAGCGCGGTCGTGTCGATGACGCCGGCCAACACCGGGACCTGCCCGGCGACGTGCCCGATCACCGTCTCCAGCACGACCTTGCGGTGACCGTCCGGCAGGTACGCGACCTCGGAGGTGGAGCCCAGCACGAAGAGCGCGTCCACACCGCCGGCCAGCAGATGGTCCACCAACCGGGCCAACGACCCGGTGTCGACGTCGAGGTCCGGGGTCAACGGGGTGGACACCGGGGGGATGACGCCGGTGAGGGCGCTGGCGGTGGTCATGAACGCTCCTGGGCTTGGCTGATCAGTTCGAGGTCACTCGCCCCGTCCAGCACGGGGTGATGGCATCGGAACAGGTGGTCGTCGGGCCGGTCGGTGCTGGTCTGAACCGGCGGCATCGCCGAGGCGCAGACCTCGTCCGCCTTCCAGCAGCGGGTCCGGAAGGGGCACCCGCTCGGCGGCCGGGTCGCGGACGGCACCGGACCCACCAGCGGGATCGGGTCGATCGGGGAGAGCAGCCCGGGTGTGGCGGAGAAGAGTGCCCGGGTGTACGGGTGCCGGGCGTGCTGCGGTACGGCCTGCGCGGGCGTCTGCTCCACGATCCGCCCCAGGTACATCGTGACCACCCGGTCGCTCATCCGGCGGACGGTCTGGATGTCGTGCGAGACGAAGACCAGCGCCAGGCCGAGCCGGTCCTTCAGGTCCAGCAGCAGGTTGAGGATCTGCGCCCGGACCGAGACGTCCAGCGCGCTGGTCGGCTCGTCGGCGATGAGCAGCTCCGGTTGCAGCGCGAGCGCCCGGGCGATGGCCACCCGCTGCCGCTGGCCACCGGAGAGCTGGCTGGGCAGCAGGTCGGCCGCACTGGACGGGAGTCCGACCAGGTCGAGCAGCTCGCGGACCCGCTCGTCCCGCTCCCGGCGGACGCCCCGGCGGTGCACATCCAGTGGATCGCGCAGGATCGTCCGGACCGGCAGCCGGCGGTTCAACGCGGTGGACGGATCCTGGAAGACCATCCCGGTGGTCGATCCGATCAGGGACCGGCGCCGGGAGTCCGCCATCGACCAGACGTCCTCGCCGCGGAACGACACCGCGCCGTCGGTCGGCCGCTGGAGCCCGACCAGTACCCGGGCCAGAGTGGACTTGCCGCAGCCCGACTCGCCGACCACGCCCACCGTCTCGCCGGCGGCGATGGTCAGGTCGGCGCCGGTGAGCGCGTAGACCCGGTCCCGGGAGAAGATCCCGCCGGACCGCGCCCGGTGCACCACGTGTACGTCGTGCAGCTCCAGCAGGGTCGCCGCCATCAGTGTGCCTCCGATCCGACGGCCACCGGCGTCGCGATCTCGATCGCCGGGTGGTGGCAGGCGACCGCGTGCCCGTGCACCGCACCGGTCAGCCGTGGCGCCTCGGTACGGCAGATCTCGGTGGCCATCGGGCAGCGGTCGGCGAACCGGCAACCGGCCGGGAAGTCGGCCGGGGAGGGGACGACCCCGCGGATCTGGGTGAGCCGCCGCGCACCCGCCTCCAGCGAGAGCACCGAGCCCAGCAGCCCGCGGGCGTAGTGGTGGGCCGGAGCGCCGACCAGCGCCGCGGTGACGCCGGTCTCGACGATCTGCCCGCCGTACATCACCACCACCCGGTCGGTGACGTCGGCGACCAGGGCCAGGTCGTGGGAGACCAGGATGAGCGCGAACCCGAGTTCGGCGCGGAGCCGCAGCAGCAGCTCGATCACCTGCGCCTGTACCGTCACGTCCAGCGCCGTGGTCGGCTCGTCGGCGACGATCAGCTTCGGATCCCGGGACAGGGCCATCGCGATGAGCACCCGCTGCCGCTGCCCTCCGGAAAGCTCGTGCGGGTACGCCGAGAGGGTCCGGGCCGGGTCCAGCCCGACCATCTCCAGCAGCTCGGTCGGGGTACGCCGGCCACCGCGCCGGACGACCTGCTTGAGCTGCGCCTTGATGGTCATCGCGGGGTTCAGCGAGGAGAGCGCGTCCTGGTAGACCATCGCCATGTCGTGCCCCATCAGCCGCCGGCGGGCCGAGCGGGACAGCTTCAGCAGATCCTTCCCGTCGAACCGGATCTCGCCGCCGATCCGGGCGCCCCTCGGCTGCAACCCCATGACGGTCAGCGCGGTCAGCGACTTGCCGCAGCCCGACTCGCCGACCAGGCCGAGTACCTCGCCCGGCCGGACGTCGAACGAGATGCCGGCCACGATGTCCACCCCGTCGTGCCGGCCCTCGAAGCCGATGGTCAGCTCCTTCACCTGGAGCATCGGCGGACCGGACGGGAGCGGCCGGGCGCGTTCGGCCAGCCGCCGTGCCGCCTCGGCCAGGCCGGGCAGCTCGGTGAGCTCGCCGGATCCGGGGGCGGCCTGCTCCCACGCGTCGCCCTCGACCGGCTTCTTCGCGCCGGGCACCCGCCGGGCCGTCGGTGCCGCCCAGGCGTCGGAGACCCCCTCGGAGAGGATGTTCAGCGCGAGGACGGTGACCAGGATCAGCAGGCCCGGGAAGACGGTGGCCCACCAGCCGCCGAGCAGCACCATGTTCTTGCCGTCGGCGATGACGCTGCCCCAGGACGGGTCCGGCGGCCGGACCCCGGCGCCGATGAACGAGAGCGACGCCTCGAAGACGATCGCGTCCGCGACCATCACCGTGCAGAACACCAGCACCGGCGCGGCGCAGTTGATCGCCACGTGCCGGATCACGATGTACGGCGTGCGGGCGCCGATGACCCTCTCGGCGTCCACGTAGTCCTCGCCGTACTGGGCCAGCACGTTGGCCCGGACCACCCGGGTCACCGAGGGCATGTAGAGGAACGCGATCGCGAGTACGAGCACCTGGATGCCGCCGCCGAAGACCGCCACCAGCACGGCGGCCAGCGCGATGCCGGGGAAGGCCATGATGACGTCGAGCGTCCGCATGATCCCCTCGTCGACCCACTTGCGGGAGGTGGCCGCGACGGCACCGAGCACCGCGCCGACGACCAGGGCCAGGGCGGTCGCACCCAGGCCGATGATCAGCGACCACCGCGCCCCGTACAGCAGCCGGCTGAGGATGTCCCGGTTGGCGCTGTCCAGCCCCATCCAGTGCTCCGCCGACGGGGCCCCGTCGGCGGCGGCCGCCTGCTCCAGCGGCGAGTACGGCGCGAGCAGCGGGGCGAAGAGCGCGGCGAGCGCGATGAGGAGGATGACGCCGAGCGAGATCCAGGCGGGTGCGGAGAGCCGCTTGAAGTTGACGCCCGGCCGGGCGAGACGTCTCGTCAGTCCTGGTCGCATCAGGCTGCGCTCCGAAGTCGCGGGTTGACCAGTAGATAGAGGATGTCGACGACCAGGTTGACCACCACGAATCCGGTCGCGATGGTCAGCACCACGCCCTGGACCACGGCCGGGTCCCCGTTGGTGACACCGTCGATCATCAGCTTGCCCATGCCGGGCAGGGAGAAGATGGTCTCGATGACCACCGCGCCACCGAGCAGGTAGCCGACCCGCAGACCCAGCACGGTCAACGGGTTGATCAAGGCGTTGCGCAGCACGTTCCGGCCCACCACGACGATCGGCGGCAGGCCGCTGCCGATGGCGGTCCGGACGTAGTCCCGGTCCAGTTCCTCGACCATCGACGTCCGGACGATCCGGGTCAGCTGGGCCGCCACCGGCAGCGACAACGACAGGGCAGGCAGGGTCATCGACCGCAGCCACCCGCTGAACGAGTCGGCGGGGTTGACGTAGCCGCCGGTCGGGAAGAGGCCCTGCTCCACCGCGAGGTACTGGATCATCAGCAGGGCCAGCCAGAACGACGGGGCGGCCACCCCGCCGAGCGACACGACCCGGATCAGCTGGTCCGGCCAGCGGTCCCGGAAGATCGCCGCGGTGACCCCGAAGACCAGCGCGGTGAGTACGCCGACCAGCAGGCCCAGGAAGGTGAGCTGGAGGGTGAGTGGCAGCGCGGTCAGCACCGAATCCAGTACCGGCGCGTTGGTGAGCACGCTGGTGCCCAGGTCACCCTGTGCCAGATCGGCGACGAACCGCACGTACCGCAGCGGCAGCGGATCCAGCAGGCCGTTCTCGACCTGGAACTGGTGGATCTGCTCGGGGGTCGGGTTGGCGCCCGCGAAGTAGGCGTACTCCGGCTTGTTCTGCGAGAACCGCATGACGATGAAGACGAAGAGGATCACGCCAAGCAGGAGCGGGATCAGGATGAGTACGCGGCGGACCAGCATGCTGGCGATCGCTGCCATGGGACTCCTCGGCGACGAGTTCCGCGGCCGGCGGGGGACACCGGCCGCGGAACTGGGATCAGCGGCGCTGGGCCTGCAGCAGGTTGAACCCCGGGTACGGCTGCGGGCGGATCCCGGAGATCTTCTTCGGGTCCCACGCGGTCATCAGCTCGGTGTGCACCACCGGGTAGAGCACCGCCTGCTCGGCGACCATGTCCAGGTACTGGCGGGTCAGGGCGAGCTTCCGTGCCTCGTCCGGTTCCCGGATCGCCTGGTCCATCAGGTCGAAGATGCTCTTCGCCGCCGGGCTGGTGTCCCACCGGGTGTACTTCATCCAGGTGCCGCCCGAGGTGTAGTTGTAGCGCAGGATCAGGTCGGCGTCGATGCCGAACTGGTTGGGGTTGGAGGCGGCGGCGACCACCTGGTAGTCCTGCGACTGGTCCATCTTGGTGAACAGCGCGCTGGTGTCCTGCGGCTGGAGCGTCGTCTTGACCCCGATCGCGTTCCAGGAGTTCGCGACGGTCGGCAGGCAGTCGCTGATCCAGCTCACGTTGACCGCCATCAGCGTGACCGACAGGTTGGTGACGCCGGCGGCGGCAAGCAGTGACCTGGCCTTGTCCGGGTCGTAGTTGTAGACGGTCTTCGCTCTGGCATAGGACGGGTTCTGCTCGTTGAGGAAGCTGGTGGCCGGCGTACCGTGTCCCTTGAGCGCGACCTCGATCATCTTGCCGGTGTCGATGGCGTAGAGCAGGGCCTGCCGCACCCGTACGTCGTCGAACGGCTTGGCGCCGGTGTTGAACATCAGGAACATGTGGTTCATGCCCTTGCCGCCCTCGACGGTCAGCCCGGATTCCTTCAGTTGGGCGATGTTGGCATAGGGGATGTTGTCGGCGATCTGCGCCTCGGCATGTGCACCGGAGATCTTCGCGACCCGGGCGGCGGCATCCACGATGGACAACCAGTTCATCTTCTTGAACTGGGGCTTGCGCGGGCCGTTGTAGTCGGCGAACGCCTCGAAGGTGGTGTTCGACTTCGGGTTGTGCGCGGTCATCTTGTACGGGCCGGAGCCGACCGCCTTGCCGCCCTTGGCCGCGTCCCAGCCGCCCGGTGCGCCGAAGACGTGCTTCGGCATGATCTTGGCGATGGCGAGGCGCTTGAGGGCGTCCGGGAAGGGAAAGTTGAAGACCACCTCGACGGTGCTGTCGTCGACCTTCCTGACCTCCTTGAGCCAGGCGCCGAAGAAGCTGTAGAGCAGCACCTTCGCCTGGGGGTCGAGGATCCGCTGGAAGGTGAAGACGACGTCGTCGACAGTGACCGGCTGGCCGTCGTGCCACTTTGCGCCCTGACGCAGGGTGAGCTTCCATGAGGTCGCCGCCGGGTCGGTCGGCAACGCGGTGGCGAGTGCCGGGTACGGCTCGCGGGTGATCGGGTCGGTCTCCACGAGCCCCTCGTAGATGTGCCCGATCGCGGCCATGGAGAAGGCCGAGGCCGTCATGGTCGGGTCCCAGCTCTGGTCGTTGCCGTACCCGATCACGGCGGTGGCCAGGTCTTTGTCGTCGGCGGCACCGACCGAACCGGTCGAGGCGGGGCCGGACTCGCAGGCGGAGACGGTGGCCGCGATGGTCGCCGCCGCGCTTAGCGCTCCGCTGTAACGCAGGAAGTCGCGACGGCTGAAAACGGGCCGAGATACCGGGGCGCTCACGGTGCCTCCTACAAGGCGTCGGCAGTTATGTGTGCGATGGAAGTTGGACGTCCCACATCCCATGTTGGCATTAGACTGGAGGCTAGAGGTCGATCAGTCCTCGGGTCAAGAGAGGGTTACCTGGAGATGTCAGCACGGTTTCGCCATGATCGACAGGCAGTCACAGCGGCGTCACGCCGGGCCGCCGACGGCCGTCGTAGGACGTCTGGTCTGGATACGCCCCCGATCCGCCCGGCCAGCCGGCGTCGCCTCGGCGCGACGTCATGACCGACCGCCCGACCCAGCGAAAGCCCGCCGCGCCCGACCGCCGGACCCGACCGCGGCTGAGCCGCGCGGTCGAGGTCCAGGAGGCGGTCAAGGGCCTCATCCTCGAACGCCGGCTCGCGGCCGGGGATCCGCTGCCCACCGAGTCGGAGCTGATGGAGGACCTGCGAATCAGCCGCAACTCCGTGCGGGAGGCACTCAAGGCGCTACAGGCGGTCGGCATCGTGGACATCCGGCACGGCTTCGGCATGTTCGTCGGCCGGATGTCGCTCACCGGCTTCGTCGACGAGCTGGCGTTCCACAGCCGGATCACTCTGCAGGACGGGCGCAACGACCTCGGCTATCTGACCGAGATCCGCGAGGTCCTGGAGAGCGGGCTGGTCCAGCGGCTGATCGACCGGCCGCAGGAGCTCGATCTGGCGCCGGTCGCCGAGGTGACCGAGCGGATGGAGGCAGAGGCACTGGCCGGCATCGTCTCGCCGGAGACGGACCGGCTCTTCCACGAACTGCTCTACCGGCCGCTGGGCAACCCGCTGGTCGGCCGCCTGCTCGGCGCGTTCTGGGAGGTCTTCTACCAGCTCCGCGACGAGCTGGGGACTCCGGACGAGACGCCGGCCGACGTCGCGCGCCGGCACCGCGACATCTACACCGCGATCGCCGCCGCGGACAAGGCGGCCGCCGCCGTCGCGATGCACGCCCACTTCGACGGTGTACGTGGCAAGCTCGCCCGCCTCGACCAGCCAACCGACGGTACGGTGGCTGAAGCTCAGTAAGCTCCCTTCCATGGCCCACGGTCAGCCTTCGTCGGTACCGGCCGGGACGCCACCGGCGGGCCTGCCCGGGCCCGCCGCCGCCCGGCCGGCGAAGGGTCGTCGCGGTGCTCGTGGCGGGCGGGCTGGCCCTGGTCGTTCTCTGCGGTGCCGGGATCGCGCTGTTGACCGTCGTGGTCCGTGACCGGCTCGGCGACGTCCGCGGCAGCACCACGATCACTGAACCTTCGTCAGCCTGAACCGCGCGGCGCTCACACACCGCGTCCGACCTCGCGCTCCGACGGGCCGCAAGGGGAGGTTGAAAAGGTTCACTGCGGAGGCGATCGCCCTCGTCGCCGACGACGCGCTCGAACGGACCAGGCAGGCACGCGCGGACCGGGTCGAGGCCGCTGGGTTGGCCGATCCGTCGGTGCAGCGGTCCGGCGACCACCAGGATCGTCGTGCGGGTGGCCGGCGCCCGCACGACGAGAAACGGCGCGCCCTGGTGGCCGTCGGCGAACTCGAGTTCCGTCGCGTCGCCACCACCACGCAGCGAGCCGACGCCTCGGCCGCCGGCACCCCGCCGGCGCCGGGCCCGCCGACCGCACCGCCGCCCAGCCGAGACCAGGTGATCACCAAGCTCGGTCGGGCGTACGAGGTCGCGGTGGGGCGTCGGTGTTCAGGACTGGGTGCGTGTCCATTGTTGGTTGGTGCCGTTGCCGCAGGTGTATTGGGTGATGTCGGTGCCGTCGGTGGTGCCGCTGCTGACCACGTCGAGGCATTTGCCGCTGTGCCGGGCTCGTAGTTGCTGGTAGCTGCCGGTGGCGATCCATTGCCATTGTTGGTTGGTGCTGTCGCTGCAGGTGTACTGGACGATGTTGGCGTTGTCGGCGGTGGAGGCGGAGGCGACGTCGAGGCATTTGCCGCTGTTCTGGTTGATGATCCGGTAGTAGCCGTTGCCGGCGTCCTGGAATTCCCATTTCTGGTTTCCGCCGCCGTTCCAGGCGAATTGCTTGACTTCTGCGCTGTTGGCGGTGGAGTTGCTCACGACGTCCATGACTTTGCCGCTGTGTCGGGCGGTGATCCGGTAGTAGGGGGGCGACTGGCCGGTGATGGTGCCGGTGTCGGTGTCGATGGTGATCGACGGGTACCAGGTGAGGGTCATGCTGGTGGTGGTGGGGAAGGTGATGGGTAGCCAGACGTACTGGGAGTCGTTGACCGGTCCGTTCCAGGCGCCGGCCCAGCGGTCGCCCATGTAGAGGTAGCTGGTGGTGGAGGTGCCTTGGATCGGGAGTACGAATGTTGGTTGGGATCGGAAGGTGGTGGCGTCGCCGACGTTGGTCCAGCCGGTCCATGGGCCGGAGATGCTCGGGGCGGTGGCGTATCTGGCCTGGTTGGGGTTCCAGCCGGTGGCTGCTGAGGTCAGGAGGAAGTAGGTGTTGCCGCGTTTGAACATTGCGGGTGCTTCGCGGTGGGCGTCGTTCCAGAAGTTGCCGACCAGGGTGGCTACGTTGAGGAAGTCGGTGGTGAGGCGGTAGATGTGTAGGTCGTAGTTTTCGTCGGCGGCGGAGATCATGTAGGCGGTGCCGTTGTCGTTGTAGAGGGTGATGTCTCGGGACATGTGTTGTCCGAGTGGTCGGAAGCTGCCGTGGTAGGTGTAGGTGCCGTCGATGGTGGTTGATGATGCGACGGCGGCGCGGGCCTCGCTGTAGTTGGATCCGTTTTCCTTGTGCATCCACATCACGTACCGGCCGGTGCTGGCGTTGTAGATGACCTTCGGCCGTTCGATGTTGGCGACCTGGAGTTCGGGCGCGGATGACTGGGTGAGGACGTTGGCGCGGAATTCCCAGTCGCGTAGGTTCGTGGAGCGGTAGACGGAGACCGCGCGGAAGGTGTTGTCCGGGTTGCGGTTCTCGCCGAACCAGTAGTAGTAGCTGCCGACCTTGAGTACCCCGCCGCCGTGGGCCTGTAGCAGGTTGCCGCTGGTGTCTCTGAACTGCGTGCCGTTGGTGATGGTGACCGGCGCCGCCCGGGCGGGCGTGCCCGTTCCTGCCACCACCGCCATGACCGCCGCCGCGGTGACGACGAGCGACATCCCCAGCGATAGCAAACACCTGCTCCTGTTCACGGTTCCTGTCCTTTCCGTTGGCTCTGTGTGGTCGCGCGGACGCCGGCTCGGCCGGTGCTCGTCCTGGCGCACCCGCTGTCCGTGGTCGCTCGACGATGTCGCCGTCCTCCGGCTCGCCGCTCCCGCCGGACCACAGGTGGTGATGGCCGGCAACACCTTGGTAATCGAGCGGGCACCGGCACGCCATAATCCGGACCGATTTATCCATGGAAGCCAATAAATGAACGTCGATGGTTGCTGCGACGCGCGTCGCTGGTACTAGGATTCTTTGCCCAGCTCAGGGGCATGACTGGAGGTCAGCCTATAGATGCCGGTCGACATTCTCTCTGGATGGTTCGGCGTCGTTGGGGGCACGTGGCGGCGCTGGCAGCACGGCGCGGCTGCGCACGGAGGCGTTGCCGCAGATCGCGTACCCGGTGATGTTTCGGCCAGCAAACCGCCCCGGACCGTCCTCCGTGCACGATCGCATCGTCCGTCCACACCTGCCCGGGGCGACGGCCCGGCAGCCGGGCGTTTTGCGCAGGACCGCGGTGGGGCATATCCGTCCGTCAGAGGAAGGGAGCGGACGAGATGAGTGACCTCAGCCGGGACGGCTCGGCTGGTCCCGCGCAGGCGCCGACCGCCGAACTGTCCGACATCGATGAGGTGAAAGAGAGGGCACACCGATGAGCACGAGTACCGGTAAGAGCGGCCGTACCCGCACCACCGCCACAGGCGTGACGGCTGTACCGCCGACGGACACCGCCCAGGTGGCCGTGGTGCGCGCCAAGGACGCTGCCCAAGTCACCGCCGTGCGGGCCAGGGAGGCCGCCCGGCGCAGTGTCCGAAAGGCGCGGCAGCGACCGGCGCCGTACGTCGGCGCGCTGGCCGGGCTCGCCACCGCGTTGGCAGCGGTGCTGCTGGTGCGCCATCGCCGCGCGACCAAGCCCGGTGCCCGGCTGCGGCGGTGGCGGTCGCGGTAGAGACAGCCCGCTACGACACCTGAGAGGCAGGCTCCGCGATGGTGGACAACAGCACCGACCGCGCCTATCGCGACCACCAGATTGCCGACGGCGAACCGACCGGCGTGGGTCGGGGCCCGTCGGCGTCGCAGGCCGGCTCGCACGGGGCGGGACAGGCTCCGGACCAGCCCACCACGCTCGGTGTACGGGGCTGGTGGGGCGTCCTGCGCCGTACCGTGCGCGAGTTCGGCGACGACCGCCTGACCGACTGGGCCGCCGCGCTCACCTACTACGCGGTCCTGTCGATCTTCCCCGGCCTACTGGTCCTGGTCTCGGTGCTCGGCCTGGTCGGCGACTCGGTACTTCAACCGCTGATCGACGACATGGGCAGGATCGCGCCCGGCCCGGTCGGCGAGATCCTGAAGACCGGGACGCGCAACCTCATCGAGGCACAGGGCGCGGCCGGACTGTTCGCCGTCATCGGTCTGGTCGTCGCGCTGTGGTCCGCGTCCGGGTACATCGCCGCGTTCATGCGCGCGTCCAACGCCATCTACGACGTACCCGAGGGGCGCCCGATCTGGAAGACCCTGCCGATCCGGATCGCGGTGACCATCGTGGTCGGGATCCTGCTGGCGGTCAGCGCTCTGATGGTCGTCTTCACCGGCAAGCTCGCCGAGTGGGTCGGCGACGCCCTCGGCGCGGGCTCGGCGCTGATCACCGGCTGGAACGTCGCCAAATGGCCGATCCTGGTGGTGCTGGTCAGCCTGATGTTCGCCATCCTGTACTGGGCCGCCCCCAACGCCCGCCAGGGAGGCTTCCGGTGGATCACCCCCGGCGGGCTGGTGGCCGTCGTCGTCTGGATCATCGCCTCGGCCGGTTTCGCGTTCTACGTCGCCAACTTCGGCACCTACAACAAGACCTACGGCATCCTGGGTGGCGTCGTCATCTTCTTCGTCTGGCTGTGGATTTCCAACCTGGCGCTCCTGCTCGGCGCCGAATTCGACGCCGAACTGCACCGCGGCCGCGCCATCGCCGACGGGCACCCTGAGGACGAGGAACCGTTCGTCGAACTCCGCGACACCAGGAAGATCAAGAAGGGCAGAGACAGGGGTCTGGCCTGACCGGCCGGGTTGAGCGGTGGTTGTAGGTTCGCGCCATGGTGTCGAGCCAGGCGCACCGTCCGTTGATCTTTCTCGACGTGGACGGACCACTGATCCCGTTGGTCGCACGGCCCGCCAGCCCTGGACGTCCCGCAGGCCCCGCCGGGTCGACTCCACCGGACACAACGGGGAATCCGCTCCTCGACCGGCTCCGTCCGGAGGACGGGCGGATGCTCCTGGACTTGGGGTGCCAACTCGTCTGGGCGACGACCTGGATGGCGGACGCCAACGAGGTCATCTCGCCGCGGATCGGCCTTCCGGAACTGCCGGTCGTGCAATGGCCCGATTCGGACGACGAACCGCGGCACGGCCTGCACTGGAAGACGACGTGCCTGACCCGGTGGGCAGCCGGGCGTCCGTTCGTCTGGCTGGACGACGAGATAACCGACGCCGACCGGAGATGGGTCTCGGCCGAGCATCCGTCGCGGGCCCTCCTGCATCGCATCGACCCCTACATCGGCCTGACCGGGGCAGACCTCGCGCTGGTTCGCCGATGGCTCGCGGAGTGACGACAGAGCTTCGGTTTCGTCCTGGCAGGCCGTGGGAACGAGGTAGGCATGCACCCGCACCAGCCGGCCGTGCCCGGCATGCCGACCGAGCCGCTGCCCATCGCCCAGGCCAACCCGGGAATGTCGGTGG
This sequence comes from Plantactinospora sp. KLBMP9567, assembly GCF_033446045.1. Taxonomy (NCBI): domain Bacteria; kingdom Bacillati; phylum Actinomycetota; class Actinomycetes; order Micromonosporales; family Micromonosporaceae; genus Plantactinospora; species Plantactinospora sp. KLBMP9567. The sequence goes on from NZ_JAWQRR010000002.1 coordinate 129,084, forward strand.
TGGACGCCGCAGGCGAAGCCGTCGGGACGGTCTCCGCCGTGCAGCAGCCCGGCACCGACGTGCGCCCGGATGCGCCACCCGGCGAAGCGGAACGCCTGATGGCGACCGGATATCTGCGGGTCGATGTCGCCGGGCTGATGGCCGGTGACGCCTACGTCGGCGGTGATCAGGTTGCCGACGTGTCGGAGGCCGACCCGGGCGTGGTGACGCTCCCGGTACTGCGCGAGGCACTGGTTCGGGCAAACTGACGTTCGAGGTCAGAACGTGTGCCGGTAGAGGGAACAACCCCGGCACACGTCGGGTGGGTCGTCGCCGGAGAGACGCCGACGGAACTCGCGGTACGCGTCGCCGTACCAGATCTGGGGGAAGCTCTGCTCGGCCAACCGTCCCAGCGACACCCGGTCGTCGCCCATCACCATGCAACAGGGCTGTAGCACGCCCCTACTGGTGACGTAGGCCGCCTCCCAGGGCCAGGAGCAGCCTCGGCCGTCGGACACTCCGGTCACCGGTGGCGTGCCCGGGCGCGGCAGACGCAACCGTACCCGGTAGTCCCGCGCCACCCGCCGCGCCTCGTCGAAGACGGCGGCCGCCCGGTCGCCGTCCTGCCCGGTCCACAGTGCCTGCTCCATGGTGAACCGGCGGATCTCGTGGTAGCGGCCGGTCGGGTCGGTGTCCGAGAAGCTGTGCGACAGGTTCTGCACGTGCAACTCGTCCACGCCGAGGCGGCCGAGCAGGCGTACCAGGTCGGGCAGTTCGGCGACGTTGTCGCGCATCGCGACGAAGACCACCCGGACCCACGGGGTGCTGCTGCCGGCGGCGCGTTTGGCTCGGACCAGCCCGGCGAGGTTCGATAGGACGGTGTCGAAGTCGGCGGTGTCGCGTACCGCCTGGTAGGTGGTCGCCGATGCGCCGTCGAGCGAGACATGGAGCCAGTCGACACCGCTGTCCACCAGCTCTTCGCCCCGGCGGCGGGTGAGCAGGGTGGCGTTGGTGTTGAACCCGACGGTGATCCGCCGAGCGACCGCCGCCGTGATCATCTCCATCAGGTACGGCGACAGGAGCGGCTCGCCGAGGCCCTGTAGGGTCAGCCGGTTCAGTGTGGGCACCTGGTCCAGGAGCCGGTGGAACAACTCCGGCCGCATGGCACCGGCCAGCTTGTTCACGGGCGGCCGGTACCGCACCAGGCACATCACGCAGCGCAGGTTGCATGCCGAGGTGATCTCGAGCTGCAGATGCGCCGGCAACGGCGGGTGCAGAGCGTCGGCCGTCATGCCCTCCGTTGCCCCATATCTACCCGACCAAACCTGCCCGCGCCGCGGACGGTCGGACCTGATCGCCACCGGCTGGCTGGTCGGGGTTGTCCCGAAGCCGCCGTCCCGGCATGCGGCTGGCCACGACGCGAGGAATCGTGATCGACCATCCGACATGAGCGGACCGGGATGGGGGTACCAGCCCGATCATGCGCGATGTGACGGTAGTGGTGGCCACCCGCAATCGGCGGGACCAACTCCTGGCGACGCTGGCCCGGCACACGGCGCCGGTGATCGTGGTCGACAACGCTTCCACCGACGGCACCGCGGAAGCCGTGGCGGCCTGCTTCCCCGACGTGCGGGTCGTCCGGCTCGACCACAACGCCGGTGCCGCCGCCCGCAACGTCGGCGTCGAGCTGGCCCGCAGCCCCGTCGTCGCCTTCGCCGACGACGACTCCTACTGGGCGCCCGGTGCCCTGGAACAGGCGGCACGGTTCTTCCGGGCTCATCCCAGGGCGGGGCTGCTGACCGCAGAGGTACGGCTCGGTCCGGAGCGGCGTCTCGACCCGGTGTCGGCGGCAATGGCCGAGCAGCCACTCGGGACGCCGTCAGACCTGCCCGGTCCGGCGGTGTTGGGTTTCCTGGCCTGCGCGGCCGTCGTGCGCCGCCAGGCGTTCCGGCAGGTGGGCGGCTTCAACCCGAGGTTGCGGGTGTACGGCGAGGAGGCGCTGTTGGCGTTGGACCTCGCGGCGGCGGGCTGGGGACTGGCCTACGTCCACGATATGGTCGTGCACCACCCTCCGCTGGCAACCGGCCGGGACAGTCGCGCCCGGCACCGGCTGGAGGCACGCAACCGGCTCCCCGCAGCGCCTCCGGCTCCAGGAGCGCGTCCGGTACGTCGAAGGGCAGGGTGTCGTCGTCCATGCCGGCCATGTCTCCTGGTGTCGGGGGGGCGAAACCTGTCGCCATCAGCTGCCGGTCAGGTGCCGGTCCCTGACGAGCGCAGCGAAGACCGCCGCCGTGGACAGCAGCCCCAGTGGGAAGACGATCAACATCGGACCGGTTCACACCGCCTTGGAGGCTGCCGTCCGATCCCACTCGTTCCTGGTCGGAGGTCCTCATGCCCACCCAACGTCTGTCCTCCGCGTCGGCCCGCGATCCGGGACGCGACGCCGTGTTTTCGCTCGAAATCTCCAGGCGTGGAGCATTGGCGCTCGTCAAGGTAACCGGCAGAGTGGACACGGGCAGCGTGCACCTGCTTATCGAACTGGTCGAGCACCTCACCCGTGATCGGCTGCTCAGACTCGTGTTGGACATGGCGAGGGCGACCTCACTGTCCGCACACGGTCTCACCGCGTTGCTCCAGGTCCAGCAGGCGGTCGCCGAAGTGGGTGGACAGCTTCTGCTGCGCGATCCGTCGCCGGTCGTCCGCTATCTGCTCGCCGTGTCCGGCGTTCTTCGGCAATTCGACCTGGAGAGCACGTTCCGGCGCTGTCCGGAACCAGTCGGCGGCGCGGGCACATCGCTCGGTGGGAAACCGGGGCACCAGTGTCCGGAAAAGCGGGGCACCCGTATCCGGAGACATGAAGCGTTATCCCTGAGACATGATGCGCCGTCCGTGGTCGTGGATTCGGCGTAGACCTGCGCACCGCCGTGTTCTGATGGATGTTTCGGAGGTCGGCGACAGGATTTTGCGAGGGGGAGGAAACATGGGAGCCGAGCCGGAGCCGCAGGCCACCGTGACGTTCATCGGTACGGCGACCACGCTGCTGAAACTGGGCGACATCACGCTGATGACCGACCCGAACTTTCTGCACAGCGGTCAGCGCGCCTATCTCGGCTACGGCCTGTGGACCCGGCGACGTACGGACCCTGCCATGCGGATCGGCGAACTGCCACCCCTGGACGGGGTCGTACTCTCGCACCTGCACGGCGACCACTTCGACCGGGTGGCCCGGAGGCACCTGTCCCGGGCCCTGCCGGTCATCACGACACCGGAGGCGCAACGGCGACTGCGCCGCTGGGGTTTCACCTCGACGGAGTCCTTGGCCACCTGGGAGAGCCACGAGATCAGTAGCGGCGACCAACTCGTACGGATCACCGCCGTGCCCGGCAGACACGGGCCGGGTCCGCTGGCCCGTGCGCTACCCACGGTGATGGGCAGCATCCTGGACTTCGAGCAACAGAACGAGCGCCGGCTCCGCCTCTACGTCACCGGGGACACCCTCAACCACCCGGCGCTGGCCGAGATTCCGCAACGCTTTCCCGACATCGACGCCATGCTGATCCATCTCGGTGGGACCAGGCTTCTCGGCGTTCTCCTCACGATGGACGACCGGCAGGGCGTCGACCTGGTGCAGCTCGTCCAGCCGCGCCTGACCCTGCCCATCCACTACGACGACTACCCCGTGTTCCGGTCCCCGCTGCGGGACTTCCTCGATCTCGCCCGGCGGCACGGCATCGAACCGGGCGTCCGGGCCATCAACCGCGGCGAGACGGTTCCGCTACTCGGAGCCGGCACGGGCCCGGCCGCGCCGACCCCGGGATGATCAGGCAGCCTCCACCTCAGATTCCATCGCCAGCCCCGCCCTCGCAAGCAACCCCCGGTTCGGTGCGCCGGAGCCGCGACGGTGCGCAGTTCGCGCACGGGTACCAGCACGATGGTCAGCGCCGGCGGCGGCTGACGGTGATCGCGTTCGACGTCGCGGGCGACCGGGGTCACGCACATCTGGTCGGTTCGCGACCCCGAGCAGCTTCGGCCCTGGACGACGCGCCGACGCGCGCCTCACGCACCACTAGGGGTAGGCCGATCGCCGCGTCAACGACTGCGGCAGTAGCCGAGGCGGTGGTCCGCGTGGCGTACGGCCCAGAGGACGACGACCAGCGCCACCGCCCATAGTGGATAGCTCATCGCGATCTTCGAGAACGTCAGCCAGCCGACCTCGTTGTGCTCGTAGAACCACCGCAGCACGACGAACCGGGCCGCGAACACGACCGCGAGCACAGCGGTGGCGATGTCGTACCGTCGCAGCGACGGACGGTCCCGGCGCCACCACATGCCGACTCCCTGGGTGGCACTCCAGAACACGCCGACCAGCGGCCGGCGAAGCAGGATCGAGATGACCAGGACGACGGACGCCAGGAAGTACCACCAGATGTCGGCCAGGAAGAAGTCCCGAGCCTCACCGCTTCGTGCGGCGAGCATTCCGGAGATCGCCACGCCGACGAACCCGCCGAACGCCGGACGCAGCGGCTGGCGACGCACCACCCGCGCCAGGGTGACGAGCAAGCCGGTGCCGGCGGCGATGACTATCGCCGGGTACAGGCCCCACCACAGGTTGGTGATCACCAGCACCGTGGGGGGCAGGGACGACTGGATCAGCCCGGTCAGGCCGCCGGTACGCTCCCACACGGTTGTCGCCGCCGTCCTCGGAGCGGGGCGGTCGCTGTCTGTGTTGTTGTCGGATCGCATCGGGTTCCCCCTTCACTGAACCTTTCAACCTTCCGTTGCGGTCCGTCGGAGCGCGATGTCGGACGCGCTGTGTGAGCGCCGCGCGGTTCAGGTTGAAAGAGGTTCACTGTGGACGTGTCTCACTTGCGGCTGCGGCGCGGCTTCCCCGCTCGATCGACCGCCTCGCCCGAGCCGGATCGTCGCCGTAACCGACCAGCAGCCGGAAGGTCATGTCGTCGAGGACGAACCGCGCCTGTTCGTCCGGCAGGAGCCCGGCGACCGTCATGGTGACCATGCCGTGTCGCATGCTCCACATCTGGGCAGCCCAGGCCGGGACCAGAGACTCACGCGCGGCCGGGAAGCGGCCAGCGGTCACGCACCGGCGTATCAGTGCGAGTAGCCGCTCGTAGGTCCCGGCGCCGAGGTTGTCGTCCTCCGGCGGGGGGTCGAGGAACATCGCCCGGTACAGGTGATGGTTCGCCACGCCGCTGGCGAAGAAGACCGCGCCGGCCGCGACGAGGTCGGCGACCGGGTCGTCCGAGGCCGGCACCGCGTCGAGCCGCACGTTGAGGCGGCCGAACGCCTCTTCCCGGACCGCCCGCCGAACCTCGGCCATGCTCTGGAACCTGCTGAAGACGGCCATCGTCGAGGAGCCGATCTCCGCCGCCAACCGGCGGCTGGTCAACGCGGCGGGACCCTCCTCGGCGAGCACTCGCGCGGCCGCTTCGACCAGCATCGTACGCACCCTGGGATCGGAGGTTCGAGGACTCACACGGGCAGCATACCGTCGTTATATAACGGTGGTACAGAACGTTGGATACCTTCCTGCTCGGGCGTCGACGGCGTCGCCGGCGATCGGCTGATTGGCGACTGCGGGCGACTTTTACTCATTCCTCCGAAAGTTTCGTTAGCTAGATCCAAAGTGGTACTGTCAGCGGCCTATCTTTTGTGTTGCGAGATCGATCTGACCGGTCCATCGGAAGAAAGCTGCCCCGACCGCTTCCTACCGGATCCGCACTCATCAGGAGGAGCCGTGACCGCACCGAACCGACGGCACCCGCGCGGTCGAGCCGCGCTCGCGGGTGCCGCTCTGGCGATCCTTTCTGCCGCCGCCACCGTCACCCCGGCCACGGCCGCGCCCGTCGCCGCCGACGTCCCGCCACAGGAACCCGGCGTCACCCTGCGCTCCTTCGACATGGGCACCCCGCTGTCGGCGCTGTGCACCCTCAAACCGGCACAGACGCCGAACGTCGACAAGCTCATGCCGCAGATCAACTGGACCACCACCGACGAGTTCGGCCTCGCCGACCGGTTCGTCAGCCACGTCATCGCCAACCTCGCCGCGCCGGTCGACGGCAGCTACACGTTCCGGCTCACCAGCGACGACGGGTCACGGCTGACCATCGGCGACCAGCTTGTCGTCGACCACGACGGTCTGCACGGCGAGACCTCCGCGGAAGGGTCTGTCACCCTGAGCGCCGGCCTGCACCCGTTGTTCGTCGAGTTCTTCGACAACGGCGGCGGCCAGGTACTGCGGCTCGAGTGGCGCGTCCCCGGCGCCGACCACTTCGAGCTCGTGCCGACCTCGGCGCTGAGCACCGACGCGGGCGTCGTGCGTGTCACGGCGCCGGGGTGGAAGTACTGCGAGGGCGCCACCGACTCGGCCGGCGACGGCCTGCCCCTCGACCGGGTGCACCCCGGCTACACCCTTACCGACCTGCGTCCACAGGGGGTCCAGCCACAGGTCACCGGCATGGCCTTCATGCCCGACGGCGACCTGGTGATCTCGACCTGGGGCGGCACCGACAACGCGACCGGCGAGGTCTACGTGGTCGAGGGCGCCACCGGCCAGACCGGCCCCGAGCAGGTGACCTACCGCAAGTTCGCGGAAGGGCTGCGCGAACCCCAAGGCGTTGCCGTGGTCGGCGGCACGGTGTACGTCAGCCAGAAGCACGAGCTGACGGCCCTGCGCGACACCGACGGCGACGGCGCCGCGGACAACCGCCGGACGGTCGCCACCTGGCCGTGGGGTGGCAACTTCCACGAGTTCGCGTTCGGCCTGCTCTATCGGGACGGATACTTTTACCTCAACCTGTCGGTCGCCATCAACCTCGGTGGCGCCACCACGGTTCCCCAGCCCGCGTCGAACCGCGGTACCTCGATCAAGGTGAACGCCAGGACCGGGAAGATCACGTACGTCGCCGGAGGGCTGCGTACACCCAACGGAATCGGCTGGGGCCCGCGGGGCGAGGTCTTCGCCACCGACAACCAGGGAGGCTGGCTACCCGCGTCCAAGCTGGTCGAGATCAAGCAGGGCGGTTTCTACAACCACTACACCACCCCGGCGGGCCCGTTCGACGACAAGCCGGTGACGCGTCCCATCGTCTGGCTTCCGCAGAACGAGATCGCCAACTCCCCATCCACCCCGGTGCTGTTGAGGCAGGGGCCGTACCAGGGGCAGCTGGTCGTCGGCGACGTGACCTACGGCGGCCTGCAGCGGGTGTTCCTCGAGAGGATCGAGGGCCAGTACCAGGGCGCGGTGCTCCGGCACACGCAGGGCTTGGAGTCCGGCGTCAACGAGGTGGCCCTCGGCCCCGACGGCGCAATCTACGTGGGCGGCCTGGGCGCCGGCGGCAACTGGGGCCAGGAAGGGAAGCTCACCTACGGCCTGCAGAAGCTCACGCCCAACCGCAGTTCCGTGTTCGAGGTCAAGCAGATGCGTGCGTCGCATGTCGGGTTCGAGCTGGAGTACACCGAGCCGCTGTCGACCGAGACCGCGCAGGAGCTCGCCGATGCCTACCAGGTGACGCAGTGGCGGTACGGTGCGACGAGCCAGTACGGCGGGCCCAAGCTGGAGCTGGAGACGCTCGACGTCACCAGGGCCGAGCTGTCGCGGGACCGCCGTACAGTCAAGCTCAAGATTCCGGGCCTGAAGGAGAACCGCGTGGTGCACCTGCGCTCACCTCGCCCGTTCACCTCGGCCGACGGTGAGGAGCTGTGGAACACCGAGGCCTGGTACACGCTCAACGAGATCCCGGGTCGCGTGGTGCAGCCGCAGACGTTCTTCGAGGCCGAGGAGGGCCGGACCGCCGGTGTCGGCATGGCGACCGACCACGCCGCCTACTCCGGTGCCGGCTTCGCCGCCGGGTTCGCCCAGGACGGCTCGTCGACCAGGATCGCCGTCGACGTCCGGGCGAGCGGGAAATACGACCTGGCGATGCGCTACAGCAACGGTCCGAACCCCTACTCCGGCGAGAAGCAGCTCAGTCTGTACGTCAACGGTGAACGGGTGGAGCAGACGGTCTTCCCCTCCACCGTGACCTGGGAGGAGTGGGGCACGGTCACCACGGCGGTGCGGCTGGGCAAGGGCCGCAACGTGATCGAGTACCGCAAGGAAGCCACGGACTCCGGGCACGTGAACCTCGACGTGCTCGCCGTCCGGCCGCACGGCACGCGCATCACCTTGTTCAACGGTCGCGAACTCGCCGAATGGCAGCACAGCGACGGGCGTGAACCCGGGTGGACGGTCGCCGACGGTGCCATGACTGTGCGCAACGGAGACCTGCGTACGGTGCAGGCCTTCGGCGACTTCCGCCTGCACGTCGAGTTCAACCTGCCGCTGTACCCGCCGGACGTGACCGGCCAGGCGCGCGCCAACAGCGGCGTGTACCTGCAGGACCGCTACGAGATCCAGGTGCTGGACTCGTTCGGGATCGACCCGCCGCAGACCAACGACTCCGCAGCCATATACCTCCAGAAAGCTCCCGACGTGAACGCGGCGCTGCCGCCCCAGCGCTGGCAGACGTACGACATCGTCTACCGGCAGGCTCGCTACGACGCGGCCGGCAACAAGGTCGAGAACGCGCGCGTCACTCTGGTCTGGAACGGTGTCAGGGTGCACGACGACGTCGAGATCCTCGGCCCGACCGGCGGCAGCCGGCCCGAGGGTCCGGCCTCGGGCGCCATCCGGCTGCAGGACCACGGCAACCCGGTCCAGTACCGCAACATCTGGGTCGAGCCGCTCGACCTGTAGCCAACGCCTGCGGCCACAACGCGGGCGGCCGGGAGTGGTTCGCCAGCCCCGGCCGCCCCCGTCAGATTGCGTGGCGGGCGGCCGGGGCCTACCGGCCGGGTGTCGTCGGACCGGTGCTGCCTACGGGCGCGAAGCTTCAGACTCCCAACGAGCGCAGTTGGGGTAGCGCGGTCAAGGCCGTGGGTCGGCTGGTGTTGCGGGTGGCGGAGTTCTCGGCCTGGGCGCGTACGGGTTCGGCCGGGGCGGTGACCCACTGGGACTGGCCCCAGTCGCCGTTGTAGGCGGTGCACTCCCACCACTTCTCGCGCGGGAGGCCCGGCTCCTTGAGGCCCTTCTTCACGCAGTTCGTCGGGGTGAGCTTGGCGACGACCGCCTCGTAGCTGCGGATCTGGTCCTGGATGACCAGGTTGATGCCGTTGGGCAGGCCGGCGCGGCCCCGAGCGGCGACCACGATGGCGAACAGTGCGGGCAGGACGTGGCCGATGTTGTCGACCGCCTGCGGGGTCTGGACGGTGGTGACGTACGCGGTCGCCAGCGTCGCGCAGCCCGTCGCGTTCTGCGCCCAGAGCTGCCGCACCGTGTTCGACATGTTTTCGATGTCGGCGAACTCGATGGTGTGCTGGCGGGCGCAGGCCTGCACCTCGGCGCTGGCGATCAGGTCGGTGTGGGCGATGATGTCGTTCTTCGCGGCCTCGACGGCGGCGACGATCTCCTGGACCGCCGCCTTCAGCGAGGCGTCCTCGGAGCCGCCGCCGGACAGCAGGTGCCCGGCGACCTGGACGACGAGGCTGACCCAGTCGAGGGCCATGGCCCGCACGTCACCGGTGCGCGGTGCGGCCTGGGCCGGTACGGCGGGGACCACCGTGACCGCGACGGCCAGGCCGGCGGCGATCAGGCAGTTGCGCAGTCGTTTTCTCACGTTGCTCTCCTACTGTCCCTGTCCGGCGAGGATGCGTTTGGCCGCCGCCCAACTCGAGTCCTTGGCGGCTTCGAGCTTGAGGTTCTCCAGGTTGACCGGGCCGCTGTGCCAGGTGTCGCCGACCTTGTGGTCGACGGCATAGGCCTTCTCGCCGTTGGCCGCCGTGCACTCGTGACGGACGTAGATCCGGCCCGGAATGGGTTCGGGATCGCTGACCCGGGTGCACGTCGGTTCCAGGTCGGCCACGATCTTCTGGTTGAGTTCGCGGTACGCGGCTGCGATGTCGCTGAGCCCGCCGGTCCAGCCGGCGTCGGTGCGCGCGGCCAGCGTGATCGGATAGAGCACCTGCGCGCCGAGGCCGATCTGGTCCCTCGCCTTCTTCGAGTCGGGGTCCACCGCCTGGTACTTGCTGCTCGCGTTCTGTGCGTAGCGGCCGACCTCCATGGCGAAGGTCTCCAGGATGATCTCGTTGTCCCGGAAGTTGTGGTAGTCGAGCATGTCGATCTTTACAGAAGCGGCGTGCCCCAGCACCTCGGCCGCCTCGATGCCGTCGATGTGCTCGTTCACCTCGTTCTGCAGACCGGTGAGCGCGCCGGTCACGATCCGGACGAACTCGACGATCTGTTCCGGCGTCGCACCGCCCGACCGGTAGATGTTCCAGGCGATCAGGGACGCGTCCACGATCGGATCGCTGATGCCGTCGGCGTTGGCCCGGACCGGTTGTGCGGTCCCGGTCAGCAGCATCGCGAGTGCGACGGCCGGCGCCGCGATGCCACGTATGAGTCTCCTCCACATGGCGCAGAGTGTCTCGGCACCGGACGGGGCGCGTCTTCGTGAGCGATGCGTAAGTCCGCGGTGACGTTTGTCAGTCCGCGTAGTGCGCCACGGCGAGGGTCCGGGCTACCGTTGCACTCAGCAGCCGGACCCCGACGGTCGAGCCGGGATCGATGCCGGTGACCTCGCGTACGCGGCGCAGCCGGTAGTCCAGCGTGCGCGGGTGGATGTGCAGCGCGGCGGCGGCGCTCGTCCGGTTCATGTCGCTGGCGTAATAGGCACGCAACGTCGCCACCAGGTCCGGGCCGGTGGAGAGTGCCTTCGCGTAGCTGCGCAGCCACCCGTCGAGCGCCGGCGTGCGCGCCACCGCCATCTCCACGAACAGGTCCGCGATCTCCGGCAGCCGCTCCGGACGATCCTGCGGCGGCGCCACCCGGCTCGCCTCGCGGGCCCACGCCAGCGGCTCGGCCAGTCCGCCCAGTACGCCCTCCGCCGAGCCCACGCCGCAGGGCTGGCCGATCAGCGCCGTCGCACGGCGTATCCGTTGAAGGGTCTTCGCTCTCGGAGTAGTGCCGGGTGTGAGCACCGCGAGCTCGTCGGCGGCGAGCCAGGTCACCGGGACCCGGTCGGTGGCGAACGCGGCGACCACCTCGGACTGCGTCTCCGGAGGCGTCGGCTGCGCCATTTTCAGGATCGAAATATGGTACTGCCCGGCGAGGCGCAGGTCGGCGACGAACGGCTCCACCGGCTCGTCGGCGAGCAGGGTACGGGCCAGGATCTCCAGCCGCGTCGACAACACCCGCGCGCTACCCACGCCACGGGTGTAGCCGCGCAGGTAGGCGCTTCGAGCCCGGACGCCCTGGGTACCGAGCCAGCCGACCATCCGCAGCAGGTCGGTGACGTCCTCGGGGCGGGCCAGATCGTGCACCTCCCGCACCATCATCGCGGTGTGCAGGCCGAGTACCTGTTGCTGCGAGGGCACCGACAGTCCCACCTCGGCCCGCTGCCGGCCGACCGTGGCGATGCCGGCCAGGTCCTCCTCGCTCAACGGCAGCTCGGCCGCGGCGAGGTCGAGCGACCGGCGCCGGATGAACACCGCGAAGTCGTACATCCCGATGCGGTCGTCGACGCCGGGCGACAACGCCTGGTACTCGCTGACCTCGTTGGTGTAGGTCTCGACCGCGTGCCGCGCGTTGACCTCGACCCGTTCGCGCAGGGCGTTGAACAGTGCACTCATCGATGCGCTTCCTCTCCGTCGCAGATGCTTCGGAGCAGTGGCGGTTGCGGATGGGTCGCCACGTCATCGACCGTAACAGATACCCCACGCCTTCCCGGCCGTCCCGGGTGTACCTCGGTCGTGCGCCGAGTCGCCGTCGTCCGCGGCGCAGGCGTAGTGGATCTCCGCGACTACCGGGCGGCCGCGCTCGTCGTGCTCGACCCATCTCGCCGCCCGGTCTCAGCTTGACCGCGAGGCTGTCGTAGCTCCGGTTCCTCCTGACATAGTTTGCTTTCTAAACTATTGACAAGCTGTATCCATCGATGTGAATCTCTGTTCAGGGCACCGCCGCCGGAGCCGGGTGGTTGGTGCGGGAGCGCCGGGCAGCCTCCCGCGTACTCGCTCGTGCAATCGACGTCTGGGGATCCCATGTCTTCACTCGCCCAACAACTCAACCCGGCCCGGCATCGCGCCTCGATGGTCCTGCGGCTCGTCGCTCTCGCGGTGGCCGGGGCCGTCGCGCTCACCGTGGCCCTGGTGGTCACACAGGACACCGCGAGCGCCCACGGTTCGACGATCAACCCGGCCTCGCGCAACTACGGCTGCTGGAAGCGCTGGGGCAGCGACTTCCAGAACCCGGCGATGGCCACCCAGGACCCGATGTGCTGGCAGGCCTGGCAGGCCGACCCGAACGCCATGTGGAACTGGAACGGCCTGTACCGCGACGGCGTCGCGGGCAACCACCAGGCCGCCGTGCCGAACGGACAACTGTGCAGCGCCGGGCAGACCGGCGGCGTCCGGTACGCCGCGCTGGACAACCCGGGTAACTGGCAGGCCACCAGCGTCGGCGCCAACTTCGGTGTCAAGGTCCACGACCAGGCGCTGCACGGGGCGGACTACTTCCGGATCTACGTCACCCGGCAGGGGTTCAACCCGCTCACCCAGCGGTTGGGCTGGAACAACCTCGAACTGGTCCGGGAAACCGGCCGGTACGCGCCGGGTGCCGGCACCCGGGAGAACGACCCGGTGCTGAACGGCGTCTCCAACACGATCAACGTCAGCGCGCCGGGGCGCAGCGGTCGGCACATCGTCTACACCATCTGGAAGGCCAGTCACTCCGACCAGACCTACTACTGGTGCGCCGACGTCAACTTCTGAGTCGGAAACCGGTAGCCGCCCGCCCACCGCCCTCCGGTTCGGGCCGCTCGCCCCGCCGGAAGCGACGGGGCACCGACCAGAGTTGCACCGCGACCTGATCATCGGACCTTTTCAACCTCCCGTTGCGGTCCGGCGGACCGCAAGGTCGGACGCGGTGCGTGAGCGCCGCGAGGTCCAGATTGAAAAGGGTTCACTCCGTGATGGTCAGGCACGGGCCGGGTCCCCGCCGCGCGTGGACCCGGCCCGGTCCCGCCGGGTGACTGCTCGGGGCGATCGCGTTCGCCGCGGCAGAAACACAGTCAGTAGGGTGCGGAAAGCCACACCCGAAGCCCGTTCCTATGATCGCCGTCCAGAGGCACCTCTCACTGCGGGAGCGATCTGATCATGGGGCCGATCACTGGCTGGGAACCGACCGCCGCCGGCGTCCTTCGCCTGCCGTCCGGGCGCCTGGTGCGTGGCCGTGGCCTGCGCCGGCCCCTGCCGGCTGGGCCGCCGCCAACCTTGGGCGTGTACCTGTTGGGTCGCACGCCACCGCCGGTCGGGTGGGAGAGCCGGTGGTTGCGCTGGCCCGATTTCTGGCTGCCCAGCGACGGCCAGCAGGCGGCGAAGACGCTGCGCGAGGCGTGGGAGCGCGCCGCGACCGAACGCGTCGAGGTGGCCTGCGGCGGCGGGCGCGGCCGCACCGGTACCGCGCTGGCCTGCCTCGCCGTGCTCGACGGGGTACCGGCGGACGAGGTGGTCGGGTTCGTCCGGCGACACTACGACAAGCACGCCGTCGAGACGCCCTGGCAGCGCCGGTACGTCCAACGCTTCGCCGTCTCCGCTATACCCTGACCCTCCGATGGCTACCGGACGAGCGCTTCGCGCCTGGGCCCGTAGCCACGTCTCGAAGGGTAGTCAGCAGGCCGGGCCAGGGCACGACGGCCGGAGCCGGTGACGCCGAACTGACCGATCCTCGCCGACCGCCGGTACCGTCACCTGTCGCGCAACCGCGTCCGTACACTCCCGGGGATGACTCCATCCTTCCCCGGTACCGCCGACCAGGTTTCTCCGCCCGGCCCGCGCCCCGGCGTACGCCCGGCCTGGCTGCTGATCGGGCCCGCACTCGCCGCCTCGCTGGGTGCCTTCCTGCTCACCCTCACCGTCGGGCCGGAATGGGCCGCGATGCGGCGGGACATGGATCTGCCGGCCTCGGCGATCCTCTGGGTCTTCGTCGCCTACCTGTTGCCGGCACTGCTGGCGGTCCCGGTCGGCGCTCTGCTCGGCCGGCGGTGGCCGACTGCCGTCGGATTGCCCGCGATCGCCCTGATGGTTCCCGGGGCGGTGCTGATCACGCTGGCCTCGGGGAGCGGTTCGCTGCTGCTCGGCCGCGCGGTGGCCGGGTTCGGGGCCGGTCTGGTCTGGGGCGTGACGGCCATGCTGATCGCGCAGGCGGGCCCACGGCGTGTCTGGGCGGCGCCACTCGTCGCCGGCGCGGTGGTGCTGGGGCTCGGTCTCGGGCCCGTGGCTGGGGCGCTGTTGGCACGGACGCTCAGTTGGCGGTGGCCCTTCCTACTGGCCGTGCCGTTCGGGGCGGTGGTGTCGCTGGTGATGGTGGTGAGCGGGATCATCATGCTGGTACGGCAGGCGTCCACGCCGACTCGGCCTCCGGCCGCACCGTCGGCGTGACGGACCGGGCGGCGTAGCGCACCGGTCGAGAACGGGCTAGCGGGACCGCCGGTCGACAACCACAGGCGTACCCACAGGACGCCGCCTCAGGGTGGGTGCTAACGATGCAGCAGCGCGGCGGCTCCGTCCGCCACCGCTCTGGCCAGGTCTTCCAGCCGGCACCGGGCCGTTCCGGCATCGCCAGCGAGTACCACAATGTCCACCCGCCCGGACGACGCGAGATGACCCACGTTGTGCACGAGCAGGTCACCGCGCCCGGTGGACGGATTCCACAGCCTGTCTTCCAACCGTTCGATCAGGACGTGGAACGGTACCGTGCGAAGCTCTGGATGCCGCAGGAAGCCGAAGGCGTACGGTAGTTGCCCGTGGTGGGGAAAGAGGCGGTCCAACATGGCGCCCAGCACCGAGCCGCCGCTCCACCTGGCATTGCAGTCGACGACCCGAACGTCCGCGTCCGCGAAGGACCGACCGGTAACGATGAAATCCAACGACAGACGCCCGACATATCCCAGTCCTTGCAGGAGTACCGCGATCGTCGAAGCATGGCGGCGCAGGCGGCGCACGATCTCGTGCGGAAGAGAGCCGGCGACGCCGCCACCGAACTGGGACCGGTCGGCGTCCGTGAAAACCTGATCGATGACGCGCCCGCAGATCGGTACCGCTGCTTCCCCCAGCGGGATCCTGACCTCGATGCTGGGCGCGGCGATTGTTTCCTCCCAGCCGGTCACCAGCACCGGAGAATCGTCGCGCAGATCCAGCTCGCGGTACACGTCGGCGGCCCAGTCGGCGAGGGCCTGCCGGTTGAGTCGACGCAGGGCGTCGGTGGCGAAGAAGCGCATTCCCAGGCCGCCGGCCGAATCTGGTATCCGTACGGCGAGCTTGGACGAGCGCCGGGAGATTTCCTGGACGGCGGCCGGGAACTCGGCGAGGCGGCGTGTCACCCGCAGCCGGGGGATCGCCTCGGGGCCGAGCAGCTCCGCGGCCGTGCCGAGGAACCAGGACTTGTCATTTGCCAACTGGCACAACCGGGGCGGCGGCCCGAGCACCGGCACCGATCGGTGCGCCGCCCGGGACAGCCGCTCGGCGAGCTGCCATGCCGCTTCGCACGCGTGGTAGGGATGCAGATAGGCTCCACTGCGAGCGGCTTCGACCAGGGCGGCCGACGTACGGCTGTCGTTCCACGCCGCCGTGCAGAGGTCCGCGCCGGAACCGGGGTGAAGCCATACCGGGTCACCCAGTCGAAGACGGGCCGAGTAGTACTCGTCGAAACCGGATGGCGGACGTGGCCGACAGACGATGAGGTCGCCGTCTCCGGCACGCAGCCGGGCTCTCAGCTGGAACCCGTCGGGATATGAAATCTCATTCATGAGCCGGATCGCGCTGTAGTCATCGAACAGGACGGCCCGCCCGACCGAGGCCCACTTCCCGTGATCGGCCGTCGCTTCTTTCTGCGCGCGTAGCTCCGGATCGCTGTGGAGAATGTCCGCTGCCATCTGCCGAGCCCTGCGCCGCTGCTCCGGTGCCGGATCAGCCGGTTCCCGCCGCTGCGGATCTGTTCCTTCGCGGGGTTGCGGTGACCGCATCTGATCCTCATCTCGCCCGATGCGTTGAAGAGAAGGGATTCTTCGTGCCCCGATTCTCCCGTACGGTCCCGTCGCGTCGATGGTAGAGGAATCCGTCGATGCCTGCGGGTAGGGATGTTGCTACGGTAGCGCCCACGGCGTCCGGCGGCGTCATGGTCGCCGCCATCCGTCGTACGCTGCACTGACGTTCCGGCATCGACGCGCTCGTGACCGACGTCTACCTGGGCGAGAGGCTGATCACGTGGGAACACCAGCACGCACCAGGCCGGTCGTCGGCGTGCTCGCCTGTAGCAACCAGAGCGCCACCGGCACTACGTACTCCCGGGTCAACAGGACCGTCGTCAGTCAACTCGCCCGGCACGCCGGCGTTGCCAGTGTGTTGATCCCGGCGGCCGAGCCGGACACCGCCGGCACCGTCCTGTCCGTCCTCGACGGCCTCGTGCTGCCCGGTGGGCCTACCTTCGTGCACCCAGCCGGTTACGACGCAGCCGTGCCGGTCCAGCCGAGCCGCGAATACGACGCCGCCCGCGATGCCGTCGCCGACGCACTGCTCGCCGCCGCCGCGCACCTGCCCGACCTGCCGGTGCTCGGCAGTTGCCGGGGCATGCAGGAGATCGCCGTACACAGTGGCGGACAACTGCGCGACACCGATCCCACCGACAGCCACCGGCGGCTGCCGGATGACAACGACGACAGGTGGGGCCCGGCCCACCCGGTCACCCTCACCCCTGGCGGCCTGCTGGCCGACCTGCCCGCTCTGCCACCCGGCGACCAGTTCCTGGTCAACTCCCAACACTCGCAGGTCGTCGCCGGGCTGCCGGACACCGTCGACATCGAGGCGGTCGCGCCCGACGGCGCGGTCGAAGCCATCAGCGTCGACCGGCCACACCGGTTCGTGCTCGGCGTTCAATGGCACTTCGAACAGCACACCGCCGGCAGCCCGCTGGACCTGGCCGTCCTGGCCGAGTTCGGCCGGCGATGCCGGACCCGACACGGCGGCAGGCCCGCACGCTGACCCGGTGGACCGGCATCGCGATCAAATACTCAGCACCGAGGGAGCGTCGACGGGGATCTGCTGGCGGCCGGCGTCGTCTTGCGCCGGGGATGTACCGAGGCGATATCATGTGCCAGCGTACGCATTCTCGGCTCCCCGAGCGCTGACGACGATGGTGCGGGCTTCGCCTCTGGGACACAATATGTCGGACTCGGAGTCGGCGTGAAGAGACAACCGGCACTCGCGCTGTATCTCAACGTCGCGCTGATATTGGCGACGAGCCTGCTCGGTCTGATCGGCAACTATCTGACCAGCCTGAGTGAACCGCCCACCTATCTGCGGTTGCTCCAGTCCGTGGCGATTCCGGCGTTCATCGCCATCGTGGTGCTACTCATCATCGGACAGATCGTTCTGCACGTTGTGACGAATCCGAAGGCGAAGCGCTCCGACTGGGATCCGCAGCGGCCGCCCTACCCCGGTCTGGAGCCCTACCGGGAGGAGGACTCCGCCGTCTTCTTCGGCCGGGACCAGCAGGTCTCGGACATCGTCCGGCGGATGCTCACCGCCTCGGCCGAGCCCCGGGAACGGCTGCTGGTGGTGGTGGGCGCATCCGGCAGCGGAAAGTCCTCGCTGGTGCAGGCGGGCGTCGTCCCGACGCTCAAGACGCGGCGGTGGATTCCCCTGGCCACGGTCAACCCGGGCAGCGCGCCGGTGGGAAATCTGGCCATCGCCATCGCCGAGGCCCTCCCGGAGCCCATCGCCGCACCGGTCATCGTCCGGGCGATGCGGCAGGATCCGGCCAGCGCGACGAAGTACCTTGCCGAGATCCGTCGAGGACAGCGACGCAGGTTCGGCCACCTCCTCCTGGTGATCGACCAGTTGGAGGAGCTGTACACGCTCGCCGGCGAGAGCGATCGGCAACTCTTCCTCGATGTCGTCGAGCGCCTGCTACACGCCGACTCCCGGCTGTCGGTGATCGCCAGCATGCGCATCGAGTACCTGACGCAGTTCCTCGACAGCGACAAGGCGGCGCTGTTCCAGAACCCTGTCGCGATCGGTGCCATCAAGACGGAGTACCTCACCACGATCATCGAGGAGCCGGCCCGGATCGCCGGCATGACGTTCGAGTCGAACGTGGTCAACCGGATCACCGCCGACGTCGGCACCACCGACGCGCTGCCCCTGTTGGCGTACCTGCTACAGGAACTCTTCTTCGAGGCCCGGCCGGGCGCCACGGTGAGTATGCACGCGTACCTCGCCACCGGCGGGGTCGGTGGCGCGCTCACCCGGCAGGCGGATCAGGCCGTCACCGAACTGCGCGGGGAAGGTGGCATCGCCCCGATCCTGACGACCCTGCTCCGGTTCGTCTCGCTCGACTCCAGCGAGGCGACCAAGCGGCCGGTACGGCTGCGGGAGCTGAGCCCCGAGCAGCACCGCATCGTCGCCGCGTTCGTGGACGCGAGGCTGCTGGTCAGCAAGATGCGGGACGGCGAACCGGTCGTCGAGGTGGCGCACGAGGCGCTGTTCCGGCTCTGGGCGCCGCTGCGGCAGGAGGTCGAGACACGGGCCGAGCACCTACGTCGGCGTTCCGAGTTGGAGCGGTGGGCGGCCGACTGGCAGCACTCCGGGCGTAGCGACGACTATCTGCTGACCGGGCAGCGGCTGATCCTGGCCGAGCAGTGGCTCGTCGGCCTGGAGGCGCTCGGCCAGGCGAGTGACATGGTCCGGGCCCTGATCCAGCAGTCGAAGCGCCGGGACATCGCCTTTCTGCGTCGCGTGTCGGAGAACATCGGCCGGTACGTCCTGGCCAACGCGGAGCGGTTCCCGGAGCTGTCGATCCTGCTCTCGATCGCGGCGATCGCCGAGGCGCCGGTCACCCCCCTGATCGAACGCGCCCTGATGTCCGCGCTCGCCTTCAGCCACCTGCGCCGGGTGTTCGCCGGACACACCGATACCGTTCGGGCGATCGCCTGGTCCCCGGACGGCCGCCTGATCGCCACGGGCTCCCGGGACAGGTCCACCCGGGTCTGGGATCCGGACTCCGGCCGGACGGTCGCCGAGTTCACCGGGCACGACGCCATGGTGGAGGCCATCGCGTGGGCGCCCGACTCGCGCCGGGTCGCCAGCGGTGCGCGGGACCGTACGGTGAAGCTGTGGCGGGTGGGCGCGGACGAGCCACCGCCGACCCTCTACGGCGCCGGCGACATCGTCCGAGGCGTGGCCTGGTCGCCGGACGGCGAGTACGTCGCCGCGGGCGCACAGGATCACCACATCCACGTGTGGCGGACGGATACCGGCGAACAGACCGCCACGCTGCGCGGGCACACCGGCGATGTCTACGGTCTCTCCTGGTCGCCGAAGGGCACGCTGCTCGCCTCGGCCTCGCACGACCGCACCGCCATCGTGTGGGACTTCACGGCCGGCCAGCAGCAGACGGCGCTGCGGGGGCACACCGACTTCGTCGAGGGCCTGGCCTGGTGCCCGGAAGGACGGCGGATCGCCACGGCCTCCGGCGACCAGACGATCCGGATCTGGGACGTCGCCGACGGCCGCCAACTGCTGCTGATCCGCGGGCACACCGACTTCGTCTGGGACGTGTCCTGGTCGCCCGACGGGCGGTCGCTCGCCTCCGCCTCCAGCGACCGCACCGTACGGATCTGGGACGTCAGCGACGCCCGGGAGATCGCGGCACTGCGCGGACACGAGGACGCTGTCTGGGGTGTGGCCTGGTCGCCCGACGGTACCGCGCTCGCCTCCGCCTCCAGCGACCGCACCGCCCGGGTCTGGTCCGTACTGCCGCACGGCGCCGAACGGCAGTCGTTCACCGGGCACACCGGCGGGCTCCGCGCGGCGGCGTGGGCGCCGGACGGGGCCCGGATCGCGAGCGCCTCGGACGACGGATCGGTCCGGGTCTGGACCGTGGCGTCCGGAGTGGCCAGCACCTTCACCGGGCACACCGGAACCGTCTGGGGTGTGGCCTGGTCGCCCGACGGTCAGCGCCTCGGCTCGTGCGCCAACGACGGCTCGGTGCAACTGTGGCGCCCGGGTGGCGTCGAGCCGTACCTCCGGCTGGACGAGGAGACGATCTGCGAGGGTCTGATGTGGGCCCCGGACAACACACGGATCGCCACGGCCTGCCGGGACGCCACGGCCTCGATCTGGAACGCCACCACCGGACGCCGGCTGCTGCAACTGCGCGGCCACACCGACTGGGTGGTACGCCTCGCCTGGTCGCCGAGTGGGCGCATGATCGCCACGACCTCGGACGACCGTACCGCCCGGATCTGGGACAGCTCCACCGGTGAGGAGATCGCCGTCCTCCGCGGACACTACAACTGGGTGGACGGCGTGGCCTGGTCACCGGACGAACAGTTCGTCGTCACCTGCTCGGCCGACTGGACCTCCCGAATCTGGGATCCCCGGACCGGTCGGCACGTCCGGACGCTCGAAGGTCACGAGGGGCGGGTACGGGCCGTCGCATGGTCGCCGGCCGGTGACCAGATCGCCACCGGCTCCTACGACCGCACGGTACGGGTGTGGAGCGCGCAGGACGACGCGGAGCCGCAGGTCGTCGGCGTACACGTGGACCGGGTGACATCGGTCGCGTGGTCGACCGACGCGCGGACGCTGCTCACCGCGTCGCTGGACAAGTCGGCCCGGCTCTGGCCGGTCCAGCCCGACCTCGACGACCTTCGGAGTCGGGCCCGCCATCGGGTGTTCCGGGAGTTGTCCGCCGACGAGCGGCAGTCGCACATGCTTCCGCTGCCGGACGACCTGTCCGCGCAGCACTGAGCCCTCAGCGCCGGTCGCGCTCGCTGTGCCGGGTCAGCCGCAGGACGGAGTCCAGCAGGACGGCGGCGGCGCCCGGGTCACGGGTGTCGACCACCGGCACGGCGTGCTGATCTCCCTCGTGGAACGGCTTGCGCCCGAATACCGAGAAGCCGGCCAGCGCGGCCGGGATGCCGATCCGGCGGCCGAGGTCCGCGATCGTCTGGAGTTCGTCGGTCACCGGTGGGACCGGGAGGCCGGGAAACATCGCCCGGACCTGACGATCGGTGTCGTGGCACATGATGATCGCATCGGGGGCGGCCCCGTAGAGGAGATTGACCGCGTTGCCGCCGTAGACCCGGTGCAGGGTCGACGCCTGTCCTTCGACGACGACGAGTTCGTGCCCCGCGCCGGCCAGGCGGTGTACGGCATGCTGTACGGCCCCGGTGATGAAGTCCGCGAAGATGCGGTCGACCTGCACCACCGCGTCGGCGCCGCACATCGCCGCGATCTGCCCGGTCGCGAGGAAGGCACTGCGGATGCCCTGGGAGAGCGCCTCCCGGTGTACGGCCAGGGCGGTCGTCATCTTTCCGACCGCGCAGTCGGTGCCGGTCGTCAGCAGCACGGTCGCGTCGACCGACAGGTCGGCCGACAGGGTTTCCCGGGGGCCGTCGCCCCGGACGTCGACCAGTTCGACACCGGCGGCGGCGGCCAAGCGGACCAACTCGGGATCGTCGTTCAGCCGGGCGTGGGTGCTGCAGATGACGTTGAGCCGGTGCCCGACCGCCTCGACGACGAAGCCCTTCAGCCGGGCGGGGACGACGGTGTAGGCGTCCATCGAGTTGACGCCGATCACCACGCTGCGGGCACCAGCACCGCGGGCCGCGATGAGATCCGGCAGCACGGGTACCCCGAGCCGTCCGACGCCGAGGATTTCGCCGGCATCGGCACCGGCATGACGCGCGTCGACCACGCAGGCGATCGTCCAGCGGTCACCGGTCAGGATCAGGCCGGATGCCGTCTTGGTGCCGGGCAGGCCCAGTCGACCGTCGGTCCAGACGGCGACGGGATCCAGGTCGGACGAGATCGCTCCCTCGTTCTCGGCGGGTGCTTCCATGCGCTCGAACACCCTCTCATCTCGTTCTCGGCCTCGGCTCCCCCCGTGTCGTCGAGCCGGCTGCCCGACAACGGCAGAGGCCTCTCGAACATGCTCGGTCTCGGGTCAGGTCGGCACCCTGCCGAGCACGAAGTGGCCGGCACCTGTCCTACCATAGGCCGGCGGCGATGCGGGCGAGCGCGGCGTCCGGCACCGGCGGTGCTCCGATCGAGGACATGGCAGAGCTGCCACCCAGTCCTGGCAGCGCGGCGAAGGAGCATTCGACAATGGATCGGCTTGTGGCGGTCTTCGGCAGCGGCCTGGTCGAGGCGGACACGCCGATCGTGCACGCCGACGATCCGGGATTGCTGCGCGGCGACGGGGCGTTCGAGGCGTGGCTCCTCGCCGCCGGAGCGCCCGTACTGCTGCCCGCCCACCTGAACCGGCTGTACCGGTCGGCAACGAGGCTGGAGCTGTCGCTGCCGGAACCCGACGCACTGCGCACCTTCGTCCTCGACGTGGCAGCGGCCTGGCCCCGCGATGTCGAGGCCGTCCAACGCCTGGTGTGTACGCGGGGACGGGTCGGCACCGGCCGCCCCACCATCTTCACCACCGTGGAGCCCGTGCCGCCGTGGACCTCGCTCAATCGGCAGCGTGGCCTTCGTCTCGTTACCGGCACCGTCGGGTTCCCGGTCCATGAACGCGCGAATGCGCCGTGGCTGCTGGGCGGCGTGAAGTCCCTGTCCTACGCCGTGCATACCGCCAGCCAGCGGTGGGCTGCCAACCGGGGTGCTCAGGAAATGCTCTGGCTCAGTTCCGACGGTTACGCACTGGAGTGCCCCAGCTTCAACCTGGTCTGGATCCGGTCCTCGACGATGTTCACCGTGCCAAGGTGGTCCGGCATCGTCGCCGGTACGACGGAGGGTGCGCTCATCACCCGGGCACCCCTGCTCGGCCTGGCCACCGACGAGGCCCTGGTGACCCCGGACGAGTTGCTGTGCGCGGACGGCGTGTGGCTGACCGGATCGCTGAGCGGAATCCTGGCCGCCACCGAACTCGACGGACACCCGCTGACCCGATCCCCGCTCCTCGGCGAGGCCAGGCGGATGATCGGCTATCCGGAGACCTGACGGGGACCGCCCGAGGTCAGAGCACCGGTTCGACGGTGCGGATCTCCTCGTCGAGCAGGTACTCGTGGGGATCGAGGCTCAGCGCGACGCGCTCCGGCGAGCGCCAGTAGTCGGCGTTGGCCTCCTCGAACGACTGCGGGCCGGGGTGCGACACGACCCAGAGGTGCTGCTGACGCGCGACATCGACCCAGGATCCCGAGATCTCGAAGCCGAAGCGTCGGCGTAGCGGCACGACGAGAGTTTGCCAGGCCTCCACCCACGCGTCGAGCCGCCCCGGTCGGGCGGTGTAGATCCGCAATTGCGTCGTCACGTCCCACCGCCGCCTCGGCAACCACAACGGAGTTCGGGGCCCTGACGATACGCCGACTCGGGGTACGGCGCAGGTGAGGTCTGTCGGCGTCCGTAGCCGGCCATGCGCCTGGGCGGTACGCGGACGGCGCGTTCACCGGCGGCGAGCAGGTCCTGGTCGAGGGACGGGGCGGGTGGTGGCAGGCGCCGACGGCCCAGCCGAGGCATACCGGCGGCGCCCCTACCCCCGGGAAGTCCGCAACGTCGGCGCCAGGGTCGTCGCCGGTAGCTCGGCGCGACAGCGGGCACCGACGCGCCGGTCGCCGAGACGACGCTGCGGGCGCCACCCGGCCGATGATGTCAGGACAGACGCCCATGGTGAACGGAGAATGAGCAGGGATGATCGGCCACACATCCGGAACGGTGGTGCTGACCGGAGGGACCAGCGGGATCGGCGCGGCGACAGCACTCCGCATCGCCGAGTCGGCCCAGCGGCTGTTCGTGCACGGTCCGGAGCCGCACTCGGCGGTACGGCCGCTGGTCGAGAGAATCCGTGCGGCCGGGCGGGCCGAGGTCGTTTACGCGCAGGCCGACTTCGACCGCCTCGACGACGTCGTGGCGCTGGCCCGGCAGGTGGCGGGCGCCACCGACCAGGTCGATCTGCTCATCAACAACGCGGGTCGTCCCGGTGCGGAGAGCCGCCGGTGCAGCGCGGACGGCTACGAGGCGACGCTGCAGACCAACTATCTGGCGGCCGTGTTACTCACCGAACGGCTCGTACCACTGATGCCCGCGACGGCCCGGATCGTGCACGTGTCCTCGGCGACCCACCTCTCGGCGCACCTCGATCTCGACGACCTGCAGTTCCACCACGGCTACCAGCCGGCTGCCGCGTACGCGCGGTCCAAGCTCGCGCTGGTCGCCCACGCCGTTCGCCAGTCCGGGCACTACCGGCCCGGGATCGTCAGTGTCCATCCGGGGGTCATCGACACCCGGCTGCTGCACGCGATGTTCGCGGTCCAGGGCAGGAATGCGCCGTACGGGGCTGCGAACGTCATCCACGCCGCCGGTGACCCCGGCGTGCCGAGCGGGGCCTATCTGGACGAGAACCGGGTGGCCGAGCCGGCCGGACAGGTCCGCGCGGCAAGCTTTCGAGACGATCTCTACCGACGCACCATGATTCTGCTCGGTCCCTGGCTCGACGGCCCTGCGGCCCAGCCGGACCCTGCGTAGGTGCTGCGGCATCGCCTGCCAGGCGGGCCGGAAGGACGGATCCTGTGCTGTGCGTGGGGGAGTAGTACCCCGTCGAGCCGGCCGGCACCTACCCGGTGCCGGCCGGTCCTGACGTGATGTCGTTTCCGTCACCGGCCAGGATGCACGACACAGCGGGAACCCGGTGAACGTCGGCGGGCGTCAGTAGGTGAAGGTCCAGAGGAAGTAGTAGCCGGGGCCGGTGGGGCCGTACTGGCGGTACTCGCAGTAGTACCAGCTCCACAGGCCGGTCTGGGCACCTTCGCTGCCGTAGCTGTTGCAGAACTGGCCGTCGGAGTAGACACCACGCAGGGTGCCGCCCGGCGGGTCCGCAGCCGCCGGAGCGGCGCCCATCCCGAGCAGCCCGCCCAGTGCGAGCGTCACCGCCGCTACCAGGGTCGCTCGTCTGCGTCCGCGCATGAGACTCCTTTCCGTTACCGTCCACAGTGCAGAGCGACTCCCCGTTGAGCCGGCGCCCGTGACATCGAAGTTTGTAAAAGTCAGGCTCACACGGGAGGGTATGATCCGGCTCACGACAACGGGTGATGCTGCAGCGACGATCCGTCAACGCGGTCTCCGTCGAACGGGCATCCGCCCTGGCGGCGTGGGAGTCGGCTCGGGGCAGCCCCGGCCCGTCCGGCGATCGCATCGATTATGTCGACACACTCAGGTCGGTCCTTCCGGGCGCCTCGGGGGCGCGGCTTTGCTGTCGCGTACCGCGACGTCCGGCTGGCGGCGGTTGACTGCGCGGTCTTGGTGCGAGGAGGGCCTTGTGGAGATTCGATTCGACTTCGGCGACGAGCGTGGTCGGGTGTTGGTGGAGGTGGTGCCCAACACTGACCCGGTCGCCGTCGGCAAGAGCGAGCGGGACCTGGGCATGCCGGTGTGTACTGCCTCCGTCGAGTTCAGTGCCTGCGGCTACCGGTCACTGTTGGGGTGGGTGCAGTTGGTTCGGGAGCCGAGTGCGGCGGACCCGTTCGAGGTCGACCCGTTCGACCTGTTCACCGACTCCAGTGCACCGTTTGCCTGGTACGGGTTCCGGCCGGTGTTGTTCGACGCTCCCTCCCGGTGGCGTACCGGTGCCGTGCAGTGGCAGGCACACAGCTTTTTGACGATCGGCCCCTGGGACGGGGACCGGCGACTCGTCGTCCCCCTGGTCGGATTCGCCTGGGGCTACCACCAGGACTCACGCGGCGAGCTTCACCTGTCGCCGCTGCACCTGCTCGGGCCGGCCGACTGGAACGGCCACCGTCCTTACCTGGCCGAGCAGTATCCGACCTGGAGATTTGGCGACGGTGATCCGCTCGCTCCTCGGATCGGACGGCGTTCCCCCGACTCATCGCTGACGGGGGCTGATTCCCGCCACGGTCAGGCCGAGTAGTCGGTTCGCTTCGGCGGCGGGGTTCGCGTGGTTCTCCGTGGCCAGGGCGATGCCGGTGATCAGCGCGAGCAGGTCGGTGATCGTTACCCCCGGGGCCAGCGCGCCGTCGTTCGCGGCGCGGCGCACCAGGGGGTCGCCTGCCTCGGTGAGTCGATCCGAGGCGCAGTGCTCGGGTGGCACCCCGAGGTCGGCTGTGCTGTGGCGGGCCAGCGCGATGGCCAGCCCTCGGATGGTTGCGGCGTACGCGGTGACGGTGCTCAGCCACTCCAGCAGCGCGGCCCGGGAGTCGGCCGCCTCGGTCAGGTCGCGAGCGTGGGCGCAGAGTGTTTCGATCCGTTCCCGGAAGACCGCGTCCAGCAGGCTGCGGCGGCTGGGGAAGTGCCGGCGCAGCGTGGCCGATCCGACTCCCGCGGCGCGGGCGATCTGCTCCAGAGATGCGTCGGCGCCGTGTGCGGCGATCGCCTTCTCGGCGACCGCGAGCAGGCGCGCGTAGTTGCGCCGGGCATCCGCACGTTGGCCGGTCATGGCGTCCTGTCTCGAGGTTGCTAAGTGGCGGGGGCCTCCGTATCGTAGCGATGCAGAAACGGCGGACCCCGCCGTTTAATCCGTGCGCACCACAGGAGGAGCTCCGTGTCCACCGATCCCGCATCCGTCCTGGTCGTCGGTGCCACCGGACAGCAGGGCGGCGCCACCGCCCGTGCCCTGCTCGCAGCCGGCGTTGCCGTCCGGGCGCTGGTCCGTAATCCCGCGACCGACCGGGCCCGGGCCGTCGAAGCACTCGGCGCCGAACTGGTCACCGGCGACCTCCACGACCGCGACTCCGTGATCCGGGCCGCAGAAGGAGCCCGAGCCGTCTTCTCGGTGCAGATGCCCGCGGTGAGCGGAGTCGCTATCGACTTCGACGGCGAATTGACCCAGGCAGTCAACCTGATCGAAGGCGCGCTGGCCGCCGGTGTGCCGCAGTTCGTGCAGACCACCGTCTCCGGAGCCGGACAGCACACCGAGGCCCCCGGCTGGGCCGATGGCCGTTGGGCCGCCATGGAGCCGTACTACACCACCAAGGCCGGCATCCAGGACCGCGTACGCGAGGCGGGCTTCAGGTACTGGACGCTCCTCAAGCCGGGTTTCTTCATGGAGAACTTCCTGCCCGCCGTGGCATACCTGTTTCCCCGTGGTGTCGCGGGTGGCCTGGTGACCGTCCTGAAGCCCGAGACCCGGCTCTCGCTCGTCGCGGTCGACGACATCGGCGAGGCGGCCGCCGCCGCCGTTGCCGAACCCGATCGGTTCAACGGGGTCGAGCTGGAACTGGCGAGCGAATACCTGGCGATGACGGAGATCGCCAAGATCCTCTCCCGCGCTCTGGGTACCGGACTGACCGCGCCCGACATGACCGAGGAGGAGGCGGTCGCCGCGGGAATGCCGGAGTGGGCGGGTACCTCCCACGAATTGATGAACGTGGCCGGACAACCCGCCCGCCCGGAATACGCGCGGGTCCTCGGTATCCCGCTCACGACCTTCGAGGAATGGACGCGCCAACACCTACGGGCCGTAGCCTGACCCTGCCTGGACCTGCGGGCGAGTCGGCCGCCGGCCGGCCCGTGCTACGTCAGGACTGGTGCAGTGCTGGCGGACCGCGTCCGACTGTCGGGTTCGGGAGGCGAAGCTGAACCCGTACCCGCACTTCACCACTGAGGTCGCCGGGTGCGAAATCGTCATTCAAACGTTTCCACCGAACCGGTGGATATCAATCCTGGACAGAAGCGAAGGAATCTCATCCGATGATGTGACCGGCGCCCGGTCAACTCACGGAGGAGAACTTGCCGACCGCCTGTTGTCGGCCGATCGCCGAGAAGGCAGTTGTCCCGGTCGGCGATGCTCGGGCGTGCCGCGCGTACAGCCCTCTGGGCTGGCCCCACCGGCGACTTGTTCGCCCGTGGCTCCCGCTCCGGATCGTGCGTCGACGGCCCGGGAAATCCGGTTAGGCCGGTGACGTATCCTCTGCGAGATAAACTGAGTGGATCGGTTTGTCGGCTTTGAGTCGACCCTGAAACGTATCAGCGGAGGATAGTGGTGTCTGGTAACACGGCGCCCCCGATTGGACGGCTGCTGCTCGCGCCGACGGACGGCGCGGCCGTCCGGGCGCTGGCCAGCCGGGTGGTGGCCGATCTCCGCTACGATCCGCCCGTCGCGCGGCTGCGCCAGATTGCGCTGATGAGCCAGGAACTTCCCCTGGAGCTGCGCCGGGCCCTGATCGACTTCCGACTCTCCACGGACAGCGGTCTCGTCATCGGTGGGCTGCCCATCATCGACACCGACCTCGGCAGCAGCCCTCCAGTTACCGTGCAGCCCACGCGCCATGACGAACTCGCGCGGGCCGACGCGATGCTGCTGCTCATCGCATCGTTCCTCGGCTACCCGGTCTCGCAGGCCGGTGTGGACGAGGGGCGGCTCGTCCGGGACGTGAGCCCGCTGCCCGGCAACGAGACGACGCAGCGCGGCTCCGGCTCGTCCGCCGAGCTCATGTGGCACAACGAGGACGCGTACCATCCGCTGCGTCCGGATTGGATCTGCCTGCTCTGCCTTCGCAACCCCGACCGCACCGCGACCAGCTTCGCGCGTATCCTCGACGTCCCGCTCGACGAGCTCACCCGGTCGCTGCTGTTCCAGCCGCTCTTTCGCATCGAGCCGGACTCGTCGAACGTGGCCAGCGAGACGGGCAATACGCCGCCCGCGGTTGCCGTGCTCAGTGGCGACACCAGGCGCCCGTTCGTGCGGCTCGACCCGGCATTCATGAACTGCGGCCCCGAGAACGGGGCGGCCGGTGACGCCTTGGCGGCAGCCATCAAGGCCGTCGATCGCAGCCTACAGGACGTGCCACTCGCCCCCGGCGAGATCATGATTATCGACAATCTGCGCAGCGTCCACGGGCGCCGGCCGTTCACCGCCCGCTACGACGGCAGCGACCGGTGGCTACGCGTGGTCCACGCGACCGCCGACCTACGTCGATCCGAGGGGTTTCGCACCGGGGACCATGGGCGAGCTGTCCTCGCCGACGTGGGTCTGGCTCACAGGTAGGGCGTTCATCCACAGCTCGTGGAATCGCTCGGCCCTGTGACGCACCGTCTCCTCGTTGAGTACGAGCCGGGTGGTGAGCCGCCACGGCGCGCCGTGCGCTTCACGGCGCGAGACTGGCGTCGTGTCGTAACAGAGCTGCTCATCGAAGATCACGAAGTCGGACAGCCCGCCGTCCTGCGGTGTCTCGCTGCCGTCCACCAGCCGCACCTCGACGCCGGCGCCTTTCTGCAGTGCGAGAATGCGGCTCAGCTCCGGGTGGGTCACCAGCGTTGCTGATTCGATGATGAACACCCGCCGGATCACCACACCGCGGCGGAGCGCCATGCGTTGCAGGTCGAGATACCGGGCGCCCAGGTCGCTGAGCCAGAAACCGGCCTCGAAGCCGACGCCGTCCGCGTTGATCGTCGCCCAACTGGTGGCAAGCAGGGACACCCTGGTGCCGCGGGTCAGGGCGAGCAGGAACTCCCGGTCCTCGCCGTCGTAGAAGACCTCGTGGCCGTCGGACAGCGACTGCAGGGTATCGGCGAGCCGCTTGGTCTCGCTTGCCGCTAGGGCCTGCACCAGTGGGGGGGCCGCCTGCGTGAGGTGCGCAGAACGGCGAATCACCTGCTTGAGTAGTTCGCGGCGGACTGCCGACTGCTCTAGCTCAGCCATCAGTTCGGTCGCCTCGTCGACGCTTTCGAAGCCGCGCTGAATCATGTTGCGCAGGCCTTCGGTCGTCTCGCTCTGGAGTCGCTCGGACTCGGCGAAGCGACGTTCCATGTCGATCAGGTATTGCGCAAGGAGCGTTACGCCGCCGATGACTATGGTGATGATCAGTTGGTCGGCGAGGGTCACTTCGAGGACCTCGTCGAACAGAGCGGAGCCGGCGAAGCCGATGAAACCGGTGAGCAGCGTCCAGCCGATCTTCCGCAGGAGTGTCGTACTGCGGGTCATGCGGTCTCCCTCCCTGCTCGATGGTATCGATTACGGCCAACTTCAGGGCCTTTGATCTAGTGTCGAAGCTTCCACGGCGTCCGGACCGCGGCCACCGACGGTTCTGCCAACTCCTGAGATCGAAAGCTGATCGGCCAGACTCGATGCCTATTGGGAGCCCTTTTTCGTGTGATCTCGACCCGGTGCAGGACGAGAATTGCCTGTACGATCGCTGTCGCTCCGCGGCGGCAACACTGCCCACCGACTCCCACATCGGCTACTACGACGATGACGCCTACCCGACACCGGCAGTGGCGGACGTTGGCCGAATTCCTCGACAGGAACCCCGACCGCCCGGGTTGAGGAGGAACGGTCACGCGGAGACGCGGGAGGTCGAGGCGTTCCCGGAGGCCGCCGGCAAGCAGCACCTCGGCCGCGCGGCCGTCCCGACCCTCCGTCGATCACCGATGCTGACACGTCGTGCTTCCGGTGCGGTGACCCGGTGGCCTGCCGTGGGTGGCGGACCAACCAATCGTTAACTGGCTCGGCCTAGATTCCGGTCCTGATAGCTGCGCTGCGGGATGGGTGAGATGATCGCATTTGGTCGGTGGGGACGTGCCGAAGCGGCAGGTGGATCCCGCCGCGCCGACGACACCCGGCGGTACCCTCGAGCCGGGCGGCGGAGCCGGCCGTGACGTTGGGCCTCGGCCCGGGCCGGACCGGGCGGGCACTCCCGGGCCAACCGGTGGAGCGGACCGGCCAGCAGGACGTCATGCCGACCGGCGACGCGGTGCCGCTCGGCAGTGCGCGACCGCCCACCGAGATCGAATCGTCCGACCAGGTCGGACGCGGATCCCGTTCCGATACCGGGTCGCCGCCGTTCTCCCCGGCACACGGTGGGACGGGTGGGGACCGAACGCGGAGGCCGGCCGAGGGTCCGGAGCCGGCCGCGGTCTTCATGAGCTGGGTCAGCCGGCTGTTCGACCGGCGGATGCTGCCGCTGCGGCTGCTGATCCTGCTTACCTGTGCCGTGGGATACCTGGTGCAGTTGCGGGACCCGGCGACACCCGTACGCCCGGTCGACTGGGTCCTGGCGATGACGGCGGTGGCGGTCAGCGCCGGCAGTGGTCGGTGGCCGCTCGCGATCGTGCTGGTCCAGTCAGCGCTGCTCGGCACGGCCGAACAGGTCGGTGCGAGCTTGCTGGTACCGATCAAGGTCGGCGCCAGTCTGGCGGTCTTCGAGCTGGCGATGTAGCGGACGGGGTGGCAGTTGCTCGTCGGCTGGAGCGCGCTGGCCGGCGTCTACGCGACCCGGGTCGTCAGCGGCCTGCCGCTGGACCTCGCGCCGGTGCTGTACCGGGTGACCGTGCTGATCGGCCTGCCGCTGCTGCTCGGTGCGTACCTCCGCTCGGTCTGGCAGAAGGCCCGGCAGGCCGAGCGGTGGCTCGCCGAGGAGCACCGGCGCCGGCTGTCCGAGCAGGCGCTGGCCCGCGCCACCGAACGCACCGCGATCGCCCGGGACCTGCACGACATGGTCGCCCATCACATCGCGTCGATGGTGCTGCGGGTCGGCGTGGCCCGGCATGTGCTGCCGGAGACCGACCCGAAGGTCCGGGAGGTACTCGACGACGTACATGCCAGCGGTACGAGCACGCTGGCCGAGCTGCGCCGGCTGGTGGGACTGCTGCGCCGGCCGTCGACCGGTACGAGCCTCGACCAGCCGCTGTTGGATCCGTCCGAGCTGCCGAACGCCTTGGCCGAGATGGTGCAGCGCAGTCGCAAGGTCGGGCTGCGGGTCGACGCGTACGTCGATCCCCGGATCACCGGCGTGGACGCGGTACGCGGTCTGGCCGTACTCCGGCTGGTCCAGGAGGGGCTGACGAACGTGGCCAAGCACGCCGGTACCCGAGCCCGGGTCTCGGCCGCGGTACGGATGACCGCCGACGGCGACGTCCGCGTCGAGGTCTGCGACGACGGTGGCGAGGACCCGACGGAGGCGGCGTCGTACGGCCTCGGTCTGGGGCTGGCCGGAATGCGTGAGCGGGTGGAGATCCTCGGCGGACGGCTTGCCGCCGGCCCGACCGACCGGGGCTGGCGGCTGCACGCCCTGCTGCCCGGGGCGGCCCGGTTGAGCAGGGCGCGTCGTGATCCGGCTTCTGCTCGTTGACGACCAACACCTGGTCCGGGCCGGGCTGCGGATGCTCTGCGAGGCGGCACCGGACGTCGAGGTGGTCGGCGAGGCCGAGAACGGGAGTGCGGCGGTCCGCTACGCCCGAGAGGTGCTGCCCGACGTCGTACTGATGGATCTCAACATGCCGGGTATGAACGGCATCGTGGCCACCGAGCGGATCCTGGCGGCCCGGCCGAGCGTCCGGGTGGTGGTACTGACCACCTTCGACGACGACCACCTCTACGCCGCGCTGCGGGCGGGCGCATGCGGGTTCCTCGTCAAGGACGCCGCCCCGGCCGAACTCCTGGACGGCGTCCGCAGGGCCGCCAACGGCGAGAGTCCGTTCAGCGCCGATGTGTTGGGCCGGCTGGTGGCGACTGCCGTCGGCACGCATGCCGGCGAACGCGCGGCTGACCCGGTGGCCCGGTTCAGCTTCACCGGCCGGGAACGGGAGGTCCTCGAACTGGTCAGCGGAGGGCTCTCCAACGGCGAGATCGCGCAACGGCTGGGCCTCGGGGTGACCACGGTCAAGACGTACGTCACCAGCCTGTTGGCCAAGATCGGCGCCCCGAACCGGGTCCGGCTGGCCGTGCTGGCGGTCCGGGCCGGCATCGGCCGCGGCTGAGCCCGTCGCCGCGTCCGGCTCCCACGCTTCCGGTTACCCCCGATGTCGTGACCCCACGGCCCGCGCGCCTCCTCCACCTGGCCGGTTCCCTCGGCCGACCGGCCGGCCGGACGCCCCGGCGCCGGTCGCCGGCAGCAGGAGGTGCCGGGTGCGACGCCGGAACGAACATGGTCGGTGTAACGCGCCGACGGCGCCGGAGGGCAGGGCCGTCCGTTCTCCGTCGGGCGATGTCCATGACACACGGAGGAGTCCCCATGGCGTTCCCCAGCGACCCACCGGCTTCCCGCCCGGGCGGGAACCCGACCAGGCGAAACCTGCTGACGGCCGCCGGAGCGGCCGGCGCCGGCGCGCTGCTCGCCGTCGGCGCCGCCGGCCGGGCCGAGGCCGTCGGCGCCGCACCGGCGGGACCGGCGGCCAATCGCAGGAGCGGCGGTGAGATCACCCGGGTCGTCGGGCGGACCGGCGAACGGCTCCGCGCGGTCGGTCTCGGCACCTTCATGACGTTCGACAAGCGGCCCGGTGCCCCGCGGGGCCACCTGCGGGAGGTGCTGAAGCGGTACTGGGAGGCGGGCGGCCGGGTGGTCGACACCTCTCCGCTGTACGGCGGGGCCGAGCTGTCGGTCGGTGACTTCGCCACCGATCTCGGCATCGCCGACGACATTTTCCTGACGAACAAGAGCTGGTCCACCGGTGAGTACCTCAGCGACGAGAGCCACATGGTGCGGCAGTTGGAGACGTCGAAGACCCGGCTGTGGCGCGACAGGATGGACGTGTTGCAGGTGCACAACCTCGTCAACGCCGAGGCCGCCGTGCCGATCCTGCGGCGTTGGAAGGGCGAGGGGAAGATCCGGTACGTCGGGGTCAGCCACCACGCGCCGCAGTACTATCCGGCGATCGAGGTCCTGATGCGCAACTTCGACGTCGACTTCGTGCAGGTCCGCTACTCCATCTTCACCCGGCACGCCGAGGAGCGGATCCTGCCGCTCGCCGCCGATCGGGGCATCGGCGTGATGGTCAACATGTCGATGGAGAAGGGCCGGCTGCACAAGCTGGTCGAGGGGCACCGGGTGCCGGGCTGGGCGAGGAGCTTCGGCGCCGGCACCTGGGCGAAGTTCTTCCTGAAGTACGTCCTCTCGCACCCCGCCGTCACGGTGGTGTTGCAGGCCACCAGCGATCCGGACCACCTCGACGAGAACATGACCGTGCTGCGTGGCCCGCTGCCGGACGCGGCGACCCGGGCGAGGATGATGCAACACATGATCACGGAAATTCCTGGCTTCGCCGACCTGGAGAGCATGCCGTGGTATCCGGGCAAGACGTTCGACGGGTACGTGAAACTCTGACCAAGGCCTGGAGCGGAGCAGAAAGACCAAGGCCTGGAGCGGAGCAGAAAGCTGCCTCGGCACCGCCGAGGCAGCTTGCCTGCTCAGGCTAGCCACCGGTCGGGGACGTACGAGCCGGAACGCCACCTTCACTCGCCGCCCAGCGGCTTGATCGGCAGGACCGGGCGCTCGGGGAGATCATCCCCTCGAGCCTCGGCATTTCCCGCCACGTGTTGCAGGTGACCGCCGGCCTGTCCGCCGGCGGTACGCTGCTGGCCGCGCAGTTCGCCCGGCACCTCCCGCCGCGACAAATGCTCATCGGTTACGAGGTCTGTTTCTTCGTCGCGTCCGTACCCGCTGCCGGGGCCCCGATCGCGACCGTGTTCGCTCCGGCCTTCATCGCCCAGGGGCTGCCGACCAGCCTGATGCTGATCGCCGCGTTACCCCCGCTGGTCACCTCCTGGCCGGCGGCCAAGATACAGAAGCGGTAGGGCAGCGCCCGGCGTCGCCGTCCCGGCCGGCCAGGCAGCCACGCACGCTGGGTATCCGACAGACCGGATCCCAACCCTCGGGGCGACGCTACGATTTTCTCGACGCCGTGCAGAACCCCACGCCAGCCCTCGGGATCGGGATTCCGAACGGTAAAGCGAGCGCGGTACGCACCTGGTCTGCTTCGGCTCACTTTGTGTAATCCGAACGGATCAGTTCGGGTGCGCGCGTCCGGGAAGATCAGCGGATTGGTCGCCATGACGTATTTGCGGAGTCGGTCGGTTCTTGCGCCGTCGCATATCTGTCGTTGATCATTTGATCCGGTCGGGGGAGAGGATCGTGCGCATGGCACACGCGTTGTCGACACGGTCCGTCGGGTCGTCGCGCGCCGGCCGTCCAGCCTGCGTTCAGTCACGATCCAGTCGCGCCTGGCATCGTCGGCCAATCCAACGACATTGAGCGAGTACTCGTGATGCTGGTACGGGGGATCCGAATGCCGAATCTCCGCAGGGCAAGATCCAGCCAAGGGCTGAGCTGGACCGGATTCTCCACTGCGGAAGCGAGAGGGATCCCGGTGTGCTCGTCTCGCAGGCCCGGTGCGTGGCCCATTCGCCACCGGTCACCGACTTGACCGCAATTCGGGTACGTCGCCCGAAGTTTCTTCCGACGATAAGGAAATATTCGTAGTCGGCGTTGCCGAACCGAATTTCCGAACGACACAGTCGACATCTGGCGAGATGTCGGTGTCCGCGGCAGGGAGGGGGCAATCCGTGGACCGCATCCGGACACCACTGGTCGCACGATCCGGCCTGGTCCAGCAGATCATCACCGCGCTGACCACCGACCGGGGGGCCGTACTGGTGGGGCAGCGGGGGACCGGCCGTACGACACTCGTCGAGATAGTGACCCGGCAACTGTCGACCGACCGCTACGCCGTCACCCGTACCACCGCCACAGAAGCGGGACGTCCGATTCCGTTCGGGCCGTTCTGCCAGCTGTTTCCGGTCACCGGCGACCCCGCCCTCGTACCGGGCAGGATCCGCGCCGAGCTGGTACGGCGTGGACGATCACGCACGCCCCTACTGGTCGTCGAGGACGCGCACTGGATGGACGACCGGTCGGCGAGTACCCTGCTCGGTCTCGCGCACGACAGTCACATCCGGTTGATGGTCACCACCCGGGCCGACGTGGCGACGCCCGACGCCGTCGTGGCGCTCTGGAAGGACCGGCATCTGCGTCGGGTCGACCTGCCACCGCTGGACCCGGCGGAGACGGCGACCCTGATGCGGGCGATGCTCGGTCACGCGGTCGCCTCGACCACCGTGCAGCTTGTCTACCAGTGGACCGGCGGCAACCCGCGACTGGCGACCGAGCTGGTCCGGCACGGCACCGCCACCGGCCGACTGGTCCGGGACCGGGGCCTGTGGTGGTGGCGTGGTCCGCTCAGCGTGCCACCGCAGCTGGTCGAGCTGTTCCTGCCCGAATCCAACCGGCTCACCCCGACCCACCGGGACGCGCTGGCCGCGCTCGCCGTGAGCGATGACCTGCCGATCGAGCTGATCGACCGGGTTGCCCCGGCTGCCGTCGAGGAGCTGGAGGATCTGGACCTGCTGCGTACCACGGACACCGAGGACGGGGTGTCCGTGGGATTCAGCCATCCGTTGCTCCAGGCGATCGCCTGGGCACAGGTGTCACCGGCCCGGCGGCGCCGGGTCGCGTCGGCGCTGGTCGAGGCGGCCCGCGAGGTCGGTGGTACGGCACCGGATCCGGTCACGGTCGCCCGCTGGCAGGCGGCCGTGGGTGTGCCGGTCACCGGGGCGGTGTTGACGGATGCCGCCCGCCTGCTACGTTCGCACGATCCGGAGCAGGCACTCCGGCTGGCGCGGATCGCGTTCGGTCGGGACCGGTCCGCACGCGCCACGGTCGTGCTGGCCGACGCGCTCGCCGAGCAGGGTACCGGACGCGAGGCGCAGTCGATACTTCACCAGGCGACCGCGTCCGAGCGTTCGGCCGCCGGACGCATCGTGCTCTCGGCGGCGCTCGCCCTGCACCGCTGCGCGACCGAGCGTGACCCGGCGTCCGCCCACGCCGACCTGCGGGCGCTGCGCGCCGTCGCGTCGCTGGACGCACCCGAGGCCGACGTCGTCGACGGTGCCGGCGCGCTCGTCCTGCTGGTCGGCCAGCGCCCGGCCGAGGCCATCCGGGTCGCCGACCGGCTGCTGCACCGGCTGCCCCACGGGTCGGCCGGCGGCTCCTCCGCGCTGCGGTGCCGGATCGCCCGTACGGTGGCGCTGGCCCTCGTCGGCCGCACCGACGAGGCGGCCGCCGCCGGCGCGGCGGTGGTGGCGGATGCCGGCGGCGGCGCCGGGGCCCCGGACACGGCGGGCCTGGCCGCGGCGGCGCTGTCCCTGGTCGGGCTCTGGCGGGACGGCAGCGCGTCGCTGCCGGTCACCGATCCGATCCTCGGGCGCTGGCCGAGGCCGCCGGGGACGGTACCCGGAACCCGGCTACGTGCCGTCGACTGGCCGCTGCTGGTCGGGTACGCACGGCTGCTCCGTGCCGAGTACCCTGCCGCGATCGAGCCGCTGCGTGAGGCGCTGGCGCAACAGGCCGTCGGTTTCCGGCCGTTCCGGTCGGAGGCGTCGGCGTGGCTCGCCGTGTCGCTCGCCGGGACCGGGCAGCCGGACGACGCGCAGCGGGTGCTGGACGTGGAGCCGCCGGACCGGCTGGCGATGCTGCCGGGCCTCCGGCCGTGGGCCGACGGGGCGGTCGCCGCTGCCCGAGGCGACACCCGGTCCGCCGGGCGACGTCTGGAGGAGGCGGTGGCGGCGGCACACACGGCGGGTTGCTGGAGCGTCGAGCTGCAGTATCTGACCTGGGCGGCGCGGCTGCCGCCCGCCGACCAGCCGGTCGCCCTGGCCGACCGGCTGGCCCGCTGCCTGCGGTACGTGGACGCGAGGCGGCTGGTGACCGAGGCGCGCGGCGAACTGGCGCTGCTCAACCGTGACCGCCCGGGCCTGCTCGAACACGCCACCCGGCTCGCCGAGATCGGGCTGCACCGGCCGGCATGGCGGCTGGCCGAGGCCGCCACCTGGGTGTCGCCCGGGCGCGACCAGGACTACGCCCGGGCCGTCGCGCTGGCCGGTCGGCTCCGCGGCGCCCTCGGCCTGCCCGCACCGAACCTCGCGTCGCCGACCCTGACGGCCCGGGAGAACGAGGTCGCGGCCCTCGCCGCCACCGGTCTGCCCAATCGGGAGATCGCGACCCGGCTGGTCGTGTCGGCCAGGACCGTCGAGAGCCATCTGGCCCGGGTGTACCGGAAACTCGGCATCGGTTCCCGTCGTGAGCTGCGGGCGGACTGGTTCAGCCGGGCTGCCGAGGGCGGTCCGGGGCCGCCGACCACCCCGGACACCTACCTGGTCTGACTCGAGCCTGCCCGGACCTCGCCCCGGGCCACCGCCGCAGCCGACTCCAGGACCGTCGGGCCGGAGACGTACGCGGCGGCGTGCAGCGCGTACATCTCGGCGTAGCGACCGGCCCGGTCGACCAGCTCGGCGTGCGGGCCGTACTCGACTATCCGGCCCTCGTGCAGGACCACGATCAGGTCCGCGTCGCGCACCGTGGTGAGCCGGTGCGACACCACGACGGTGATCGGCGCATCGGTGGCCGACCCGCCCGGTGCGAGGTACCTGTGCAGCAGTTCGGCCTCGCTGTCCGGGTCGAGGCTCGCCGCCGGCTCGTCGAGCAGCACCACCGTGGGTGCGGTCCGCATCCGGCCCCGGGCGAGCGCGAGCTTCTGCCACTGGCCGGACGACAGGTCGGTACCGTCCGGAAACGTCCGGCCGAGCCGGCTGTCGAGGCCGGCGGGCAGCTCTGCCACCACGGTGGCCGCGCCGGCCGATTCCAGCGCACCGCCCACCGCCTCCCGGTCGTCGATCGAGCCGAGCCGGCCGACACCGACCGACTCCCTGGCCAGCAGCTCGAACCGGCAGAAATCCTGGAAGACCGCGGTGACCCGGCTCCGCCACAGGTCCGGATCCACCTGCGTCAGGTCCTGCCCGCCGAACGTGATGCGCCCGGTCGACGGTGGGTAGAGGCCGGCCAGCAGCGCGACCAGGGTGGACTTGCCGGCACCGTTGTCACCGACGACCGCGACGGTGGCGCCGGCCGGCAGCCGGAGGTCGATCGGGCCCAGCGCCGGAGTCGCCTCGCCCGGGTACCGGAAGCTGACGCCGTCGAGGACGAGGTCGCCGCGCTCGGGCAGGTCCCGGCTCCGCCCGACGGTGGCACCGGCGTGCGGATATCCGGCCAGCCGCTGGTAGAGCGCGACGGTGTGCAGCGAACGACGCAGCCATCCGATCAGGAAACTCAGTCCGGTGGTGGCGCCGACCAGCCGGGTGCCGAGCAGCAGCACCAGGACCGCCTCCCCGGCCGACGCGGTGCCGGAGAGCACGGACCGGGTCACGATGTACAACCCGCCGACGAGCGCGACGCAGAACAGCAGCCAACCGGCCGCCACCGCGACCGCGCCGCGAGCCCGGGCAGCCTCCCGGCGGCGCGCCGAGACGGCGAAGGCCTCCCGGTGCCGGGCGGCGATCTCGCCACCCAGCCGGTACAGCCGGACCTCGGGAGCGGCGGCCGGGTCGGTGGCCAGGGTCAGCAGCGCCGCGCGTTGGCGGTCGGCCTCGGCGCCGGCCACCTCGGCCGCGGCGACGAGGTTCGCCTGAGCGCGGATGGCGAGGGCCAGCGGCACGATGAAGACCGGCAGCAGGGCCAGCACCGGACTGACGACGGCCATCAGGGCCACCGCGCCGACGAACCGGGCCAGCAGGCCGGCGTTCTCCACCAGCGCTGCGAACGCCCCGCCGAACTCGGTGCGGCGCTGCCGTACCAGCTCGGCCGTGTCGAGGAACTCGGGGTCGTGGTAGTGGCTGACGTGGGCGGGACCGGAGCACAACGCCATCAGACGGCGGTCGAACTCGAGTCCGACCCGCTGCTGGAGCACCTGCCGAAGGTCGGTGGCGACCGCGCTCGCCTGGTGCACGAAGACGGTGACGAGGACGAGGACCAGACCGCCGGTCAGCGCCTCGGTGACCTGCCGGGCGACCGCGCCGTCGACCATGCTGCGCAGCCCCAGCGCCTGCGCCGCCGCGACGATGTTGAACAGCGGGACGAAGACCATGACCAGCACCGCGCGTCGCGGGTCCGCCCGGACCGCGACGCCCACCACCAGGCGGGCGGCGCTCCACCAGCTACCCACGACGGCCTCCTGCCGGATCGGTGAAGGGCGCGGACTGCACCCGGAACATCTGGGCGTACCGGCCGTCGGCCGCGAGCAACTCGTGGTGGCTGCCGTACTCGCTCACCCGGCCGCCCCGCACCACCGCGATCCGCTCGGCCAGCCGGACGGTGGCGAACCGGTGTGACACCAGGATCGTGGTGATCCCGGCCGTGATCTCCAGGAACCGGGCGTAGAGTTCGTACTCCGCCTCGATGTCCAGGTGTGCGGTGGGTTCGTCCAGGACGAGGACCTTGGCGCCCTGCCGCACGGCGTAGAGCGCCCGGCTCAGCGCCAGCCGCTGCCACTGTCCGCCGGACAGCTCGGTTCCGCCGGTGTACGCGCTGGTCAGCGGGGTCTCCCAGCCGCCCGCCAGCCCCTGCTCGACGCCGAGGAAACCACCGAGCCGGGCGGCCTCGACCACCGCCTCCGTGGTGCCGGCCGCCTCGACGGCGCCGAAGGCGATGTTGTCGCGTACCGAGAACGGGTACCGCCCGAAGTCCTGGAACACGACGGCCAGTTGCCGGCGCCAACTCGCGAGATCGTGATCGTGCAGGTTCCGCCCGTCGACGAGGATTCGGCCGGCGTCCGGCCGGTACAGCCCGGCCAGCAGCTTGGTGATGGTGCTCTTGCCGGCGCCGTTGTCCCCGACGATCGCCAGCGAGGACCCGGCCGGGATGACCAGGTCCAGGTCGTCGAGGACCGGGCGGGCGTCGCCGGGATATCCGAAGGAGACCCGCTCGAATCGGATCTCCCGGTGCGGCAGCCCCGTCGCGGCCGGCCCGGCGACGGCGGGCCGCTGGCCTCCCAGCGCGCTCACGGCGAGCGCCGGCGGTACCGCCGCACTGGCCAGGTGCAGCCGCCGTTGCAGGTCGCCGGTGAACCCCAGGGCGAACAGTCCCAGCAGGGCCTGGAGCGCGATGGTGAGCTGCCCGACCGTCGGGTCGCCGGTGCTGGCTCCGTACGCCAGCGGGATCACCACGACGACGTGTGCCGCCAGCAGCAGCCCGCTGGCCGCGAGGTGCCGCCGGCCGTCGGTGGTCTTGCGGCGCATCTCGACGATGCCGTCCCACCATTCCCGGGCGAAGCGTTCGGCGAGCCACTGGTGCAGGCCGAACAGGCGCAGCTCCTTGGCCGACGGCGCGGTCACCGTGATGTCGCGCAGGTACGCCGCGTGCCGTAGCTGCACGGTTCTCGCGGTGTTGGCGACGACGGCGCGGGCCATCTCCTTCTC
Source organism: Plantactinospora sp. KLBMP9567 (assembly GCF_033446045.1). NCBI lineage: Bacteria > Bacillati > Actinomycetota > Actinomycetes > Micromonosporales > Micromonosporaceae > Plantactinospora > Plantactinospora sp. KLBMP9567. Next base: position 170,152 of record NZ_JAWQRR010000002.1, read on the forward strand.
CTGCCAGCGGCCGGTGACGATCCAGGCGGCGCCGAGTACGACCGGCATCCACCACTGTCCGGCCCAGCCGAGCAGGACCGCGGACGCCAACCCGGTGAGCCGGAGCGGGACCAGCGCGGCCAGCGCGTTGACGGCCTGTCCGGGGGCGTGCGCGCCGATCCCGACCCCGCGGGCCTGCTCGATCTGGTCGGCGACGTCCGGGTCGTCCAGGTGCGCGACCCCGGCGGGGCGCAGCGCGCCCTCGACGGTGCGTTGGGCCAGGCTGCCGTCGACCGCGGTACTCAGCTTCGCGGTGACCATCGCGCGGATCGGCTCCAGGGCGATGTCCAGCACGAGCGCCAGCGCCAGGAGGATGAGCCCCACCCACGCCGCCAGGGACGCCGCCGGGCCACCACCGGCGGTCAGCGCCGTGACCAGCCGGCCGATCGCCAGCGGCAGCAGCACGACGCCCGCGACCTGTCCGGCGACGAGCGCGGCGAGCAGCGCGGTGAGCGGGGCGTTGACCCGGGGCAGCTCGCGGACGAGCGCCGAGACACTGCCGGGGTGGCGGGTCACGCCGGCTGTCGGTGAGGTCGACACGGGCACACTCCTTGCGACGTCGACGGGTTCGGTACAGCGCCGCGGGGGGGCCCCCCCCCCCGGGGGGCCCCCCCCCCCCCCCCCCCCCCCCCACCCCGGGGCGCCCCCCGCGGCCGCGCCCCC